>CAZSFH010000008.1:28685-30909 GCA_964606115.1 uncultured Planctomycetia bacterium
AAAGACGTGCCGGTTTCCGTGGCTCCTGAAGCCGAGGATCTCTGTCCGCGATACACGGCCCGAATCGTTCGGGACGTGGACGTGAAACCGTCACCCGACTGGCTGACGGAACGAATTGAATCGATGGGCGTCCAGTCCGTGAATAACATCGTCGACATCACGAACTACGTCCTGTTCGAAACAGGTCAACCCCTCCATGCGTTTGACATCGATCGCCTGAACGGCCCGGAAATCGTAGTGCGGCGCGCTCGGGAAAATGAAGAATTGACCGCACTCAATGACGAGACGTACGAACTGGATTCGAATCTGCTCGTGATTGCCGATGAAAACCGGCCCGTCGCCGTTGCAGGGGTGATCGGCGGCCAGGAGACGGAAGTGCGAAGTAATACGACGGACGTGCTTATTGAAAGTGCTCTGTTTGACCCGGTAAGCATTCGAGGGACCTCCCGGAATCTCGGGGTCACCACGGAATCCTCGTATCGTTTCGAACGAGGACCGGATCCGGAGCAGGTGGATCTCGCCTCCCGTCGCGCCGCCCACATGATGGAGAACCTGGCAGGTGGTCGGGTCGAAGCGCTTTACGTCGATCGAAATCACATGAAACCGGACGATACTGAAACCCCAACCGTGCAGGTCCGGCCCGAGCGAGTCAACGAGCTCCTGGGAACCGACATCGAAACAGGGCGACTCAAAGAGATTTATGAATCACTCGGTTTTGAGCCTCTCGAGTCAAACGAATCTACTCTAACGTACAATGTTCCCTCATTTCGCCCGGACGTAAGCCGGGAGGAAGATCTGGTTGAGGAAGCCGCACGAATCCACGGATATGATGATATTCCGACGACCGCCGACATGACACAATCATTTGCACCGGCCCCGAAAACGGAAAAGGTCCGGAATCGCACACGCGAGGTACTGGTCGGTGAAGGGTATAGTGAAATTCTGACGTTTCCATTTCTGAACGACAAAGATAAAACGCTTCCTTCCTACTGGACCCCGGACGAGGCGGTTGGAATTCTGGACGCGGACGAGAACGTGTCCCAATATCTCCGGCGAAGCCTCATTCCCTCCTTTCTTCGTGTGCTCGACACCAACCATGGGTACGGAGAAAAACACTTACGATTTTTCGAAGTGGCTCGATCTTATCGCTGGGCGGGCAACAACGAACCTGGAGAACAAAATATTTTGGGGCTTCTCCGAGAGGATGAGTTCCGACCGTTCAAAGGAGACGTGGAGCTATTTCTTCAAAAATTAATCCGTGACGACGTCCAGTTTGAATCATTCGATCATGAGCTGCTTGATGATGCCTACGCAGCGGAACTCTGGATTGGCCGTCAGCCGCTCGGGTATCTCGGCAAACTCGATCAGACGATCGCCGAACGGCGAAATCTTGAGACCGTTCCGTTCGTGTGTGAGCTTGACTTCGATATGCTCAAGCAGCGAACGGTCCTCGTGAACCGATACGAACCATTTTCACGGTTTCCTCCGGCTCCGAAAGACCTTTCCTTTATCGTGGACGAAGAGGTGACCTGGGAGGAACTTCGTCGCACGATGGAAGATGCCGGCCCTTCCGAACTTAAATCCATTGACATGTTTGACGTGTTCCGGGGAGGACAGATCCAATCCGGAAAAAAAAGTATTGCCATCCGCCTGCTGTTCCGATCCTCGGAAGGTACACTTGAACGCACACAGGTCAATCAATGGATGAGCAACATTGTCGAATACGTCGAGAAACATCTACCCGCCGAACTTCGTGGTGACCTTGACTGATTCATCGATCAGAGCAGAATAAGATCTCCTGGTGTCCACGCTTCCGAGGTTCAAACCCTCACCACACATCTTCAAATATTGAAAACGGGTCGTTTACCCCGTCAATTCTACAACGCTTTCCGCTGAGCGGCTGAGTGAGAATTACTGATCTTCCTGACGTTTTTGAAGTTGATTCTCCGGCGGATTGAGGGTCTCTCGGTGTTTTTCGACCATCTTTTGTATTGATTTTATTACGTCCGGATGTTCCGGGGCCACGTTATATTGCTCACACGGATCGGAATTCAGGTTGAATAGAAGCGGGGGGTCATGCTTTTCTCGCCCTCCTCCCTGGCCATAAGCTCCCTGGGTAATGAAATTAGCTTTAAACGGCCCCTTCCGAGCGACGTAAATCTCACTTCCACGCTAGGAGACTGCTGAAAAACCCCCGCGACGTCAGCGAAACGAGTTGCGTCGA
>CAZSFH010000009.1:0-16413 GCA_964606115.1 uncultured Planctomycetia bacterium
GGTGTGACCCAGGTGATGACTTCGTAGGGATCCATGATGTCGCAGGTTTTGCAGTGAACGCAGTTGGCCGCGTTGATGTTCAGGCGTAGTTCGCCTTCGTCGTTTTCAACCATTTCATAGACGTTCGCCGGGCAGAAGTACTGGCACGGATTGCCGTATTCCTCCGTACAGCGTTCGTGGCAGATGTCCCGGTCCTGGACGATCAGGTGGACGGGCTGGTCTTCTTCGTGGGTTGTGTTGGAGTGGTAAAGGCCCTCCAGCTTATCGACCACGATTTCTTTCTTTTCCTCGTCCACCTCGAGATCTTCCGCGTCCGTCTTATCGTCCGGGGGGGTTCCATCGAAATAGTCCTCCAGTGTTTCCATGTGGCTGTGGCTGGGTTCGAGCGGCAGTTCGTCCTTGAACAGTCGTCCGCCGAACAGCATCTGGGCGCCCGCTCGGATCATGCCGAGGAACGTGCCCGAACGGAACGCCTGGCGGTAGTTTCGGGAGCGATACATCTCCTCGTACGCCCAGGAATCCTCAAATCGATCCCGGTAGGAGCAGAGGGTTTCCTCGGAGGGATCGTTTTCCTGGAGAGCTTCCCGGATCGTTTTAGCGGGCAGCATACCGGATTTCATGGCGAGATGAATGCCCTTGAGCCGCTGCATATTCACGAAACCGGCCGTGTCCCCGACCAGAAGGGCTCCGTCCAGAAACAGTTTCGGCATCGAGAAATAGCCGCCTTCCGGGATGGCTTTGGCTCCGTACTCGAGCAGTTCCCCGTCCTCCAGGAGCGGGTAGATGTCGGGGTGAAGTTTGAAGCGCTGGAAAATCTGGTTCGGGTTGGTTTGCGGGTTCCGGTAGTCGAGGCCCACCACGAATCCCATGGACAGCAGGTTGTCTTCCGCGTGGTAGATCCAGGAGCCGCCGAAGGTTTCGTTGTCAAGCGGGTAGCCGAGCGTGTGTTTGACGGTGCCCTTCCGGTGGACGTCGTCCGGAACTCGCCACAGTTCCTTGACCGCCGTGGCGTAGACCTGGGGATGGTTCGGGTCGTACAGGTCGAACTTTTCCTCGAGCTGTTTCTGCAGGCTCCCTCGTACGCCTTCGGCGAACACCGTGACGTCCGCGAGAATTTCCGCGCCGGGTTGATAGTTGGATTTTTTGTTGCCGTCGCGGTCAACGCCCATGTCTTTCGTGCGGACGCCCTCGATTCGATCGTCCTCGCCGTAGATCGGTTCCCAGCCGGGAAAGCCGGGAACGATCTGAATTCCCTTTTGTTCCGCTACCTCCGCCAGCCACCGGACCGTTTCGCCGAGGGAGATGATCCAGTTTCCGTCATTGTGCATGGGGGGTGGGATGAAGGGAAGGTGCCATTCACCCGATTCCGTGAGGTAGGAGACGTGTTCTTCTTCGACGGGGGTTTTGATGGGGGAATCCATGCCATGCCATTCCGGCAGAAGTTCGTCGAGCGCAGTGGGATCCATAATCGCACCGGACAGGATGTGATTCCCGACCTCCGCCGCTTTTTCAATCATCATGACGGTCGGAGGTTCATCTCCGTGTTCCTCGATTTGATCCATCAGGTGGATTCCCGTTGCGAGCCCCGCCGGACCCGCACCGACAATCAGGACGTCCACTTCAAGTTGTTCGTGCTCGGTCATCAGGAGCCGTTTTCGTCCATCGCCTTGTTTACTTTCTGTAGAAGCGCGCTTCCGTCGATGTAATACGTTGTGCCCTTTGACTTTTGAAGCAATTCATGGAGTTTCGTTTTCGCTTTTTCGTATTTTTCTTTCCGGTAATACACCTGTGCTTCTTTCAGGAGCTCTTCGAGTTCACTGGACGTTTCCTGGCCCGCCTGTTTTGCCAGCTTCTGGAGAAAAGTAGACATGTTCCGGTCTGATTTGCTGACTTTGATCCGTGAGAACGGGGCGTAGTTAAACATGCGTGCGAACCCCAGGAGCAGGTTGGATTTGTATTTGATCAATTCCTGACAGCGTGATTTGTTGTTTTTACAAATCGTCATAATCTGGTCGGTTAAACTGTCATTGAAAAGCACGCGCTGGAAATCGTTTCCTTTCCAGAGCGTCAGGTATTTGTCTCCTCGTTGCAGTTTTTTGATATCCCTTCTGGAAACCTGATTGACCTCGGGAAATTTTTTGAAGCTGTTTTTTCTCAAAAATTTTAGATATTTGTTCATGGCATGATCGGGTAGAATTTTGATTTCGGGACGTTTGACCTGAAGAAACGGTTCCCGGATCGGCAGGTTTTTGTAGGCCCATTCCTTGGAGACCAGGATCATGTAAAGGTAGGGGGTCTGCTGCAAGCGAGACTGTGGATTCTTCTTTTGCTTCGGGGTTCCGTTCCGGTGTTTGAGCTGGGAGGATTCGCCGTGACGGGTGAACATCGAAATCATAATGGGACCGGGTGAGCGGTCGGTCGGTTTCAGATCTTCTCGCTGCTTTTTGTCGAGAAGCGCTTCGAGTTCTTTCGTCGTTTTATCGGTATCCGCCGACTTGTTCAGGTCCGTTTCCGCTTCATTATTTTTCTGATCGTCCGTGCTCGGTGAATCGTTACCCGCACATCCGACCACGGTTGTGATCAGCAGAACGGCGGCGGCTCCCTGAGTCAGCAGCCGTAAAGTCATGGTCGGGATAAGCGAGTTGATCCGTCTGATCATGATCCCCGTCGGTGAATGTAACAGATGGCCGTTGCTAAGGCATCGGAAACGTGGCTGGAGATGGATGCGCCATTGAGGTTCAAAATTGCCTGTACCATTTCCTGGACTTGTTTTTTGGATGCACTTCCGTTCCCGGTCACCGCTTTTTTGATCTGAGAGGGCGTGTATTCTTCGAGTTCCTGGCCCGTTTCCGATGCGGCGAGGAGAAGGGTTCCTCGTGCCTCGCCGAGCTTCATCGAAGCCTTGGCGTTCGGTCCGTAAAAGGCTTTTTCAATCGACACGACGTCGGGAGAATGTTCGTTCAGCAGTTGTTTGATACCGGAGTAGATCTTGACGAGATGATCGGGGTTCGACTCCTCTTCGACGTCGATTTCCCCGAATTCGACCCCTTTCATTGTTCGTTGTTGTTTTACAACAAACCCGTATCCCACCGTCCGCGTCCCCGGATCGATCCCGAGAACCAGAGGAGCGTTCATGTTCTTCACCCGCAATTCAAACGGCCGGTCACGCGGACCGGCAACTGTCGCCGAATTCAATCGATGATTGAATTATTGTGAGTCGAATAGGAGTGAATTTCAAGTTTTCTTCCATTCTTCGTTCGGGCTTCTCGAAACGCGTGACGATGGATATTGGAAGGCTCGCCGTTTTGCCCTGCAAGCCCTTCGCCGGTACGAAGATCTTTTGACGCTTTCTTTACGATCGTGGTTCTCCTCCTTTATTTTTACGGGAGATCGCTTACTCTTCGCGGATCCAGGTAAACTCGGGTTCGGTGTCGGTGGGATTGATGCATTGCAGTCGAAACGGAATGAGACGCTGTTGTTTCGGTTTCTTTGAATGAACGCGTACCGGGTGGCTTCGCACGTTCTTTGAGAGTTTGACGTTAAACTGCAGGTCCGCGTAGACGATCCGGTCCCTTGACTGCACGCCAATCGGGTATCTCGCAAACCGTCGGAACACCTTTGCGTCACGGTCGTGACGGGCACCGTTCGAGAGGAGGTTCATGGCGGATTTGTTTCGTTCGTAATGATCGTCGGGTGCATACCGGTTTCCGGTCAGGGTGTTCAGGAAGATCTGTTCGGTACCGTTTCTGTGCTGCAGGATGATACTCCGGCGAAACGGCAGGAGTGGCTGTGGAGTGACTCCGGTCCGGAGTACGGATGACTTCTGGACGCGGTGTTCACGAAGTAGACGGGAGATCGTGCTTCTGGCAAGCAGATGGGTTACACCGCAGAACAGAATATAGAATCCCATGAATCCGAATGCGCCTCGTGCGAGCCAGGTGGACCAGCGGGCGGAAAAGCACCATGATATCACCGGCACCAGCAGAAAAAGATAAATGAAGGGATCGATGATAAACACGAGGTCCAGGGCGAAACGGGCATCGGTCAGAGGAAACAGGATGGGAGAGCCGAACGTGTTCCAGAGATCCATAAACACGTGCAGGCCAACGAGGAGTGTCCCCCAGAATAAGTGGGCTCGCAGAGGGACGTCCGGAACGAACCGCCGGTAAAGGAAAATAAAGAGAAGCAGGAGGAAGGGGAGAAGGAAGATCGAGTTGAGGGTTCGGTGATACGTCAGGTACGTCGACATACCGAACCATTTCAGAAAAAAATCCATGTCCGGAAGAAGCGAGACAAGCGTGGTGAAAAGCAGCCCGGGAGGTGAATCTTCCGTTTCCTCTCCGGACGAAAGGGCGAGGCCGGTCACGAAGCCGGTCAGCACGTGACAGGGGGTGTCCATGAAGGTTTCACCGAGGTCCGTTTACAGGATGGAGACAAGAATCATCAGGTAGCCCGTGGCGAGAATTAACTGAAGACTGGCGTATACCACGCCTCGTTTGACGAATTCCATGAAGGAAAGTTCGATGCCTTCCCCGCGCAGTGCGGTGACGCCGACCATGGTGGACGCGGAGCCGATGGGCGTGATGTTTCCCCCGAGGTTGGCACCCAGTACAAGGCTCCACCAGAGACCTTCTTTGCTCATCTGGATTTCCATTCCGCCGATAATCTCCGACATCATGGCGGTAAGCGGAATATTGGCGGTGATGCTGGAAAGCAGTGACGAGGCCCACAGCAGAAATCCGGGTCCCCTGTAAGGGCCGGCGCCGAGGTATGATTTGAGAAATTCGCCGATCTGACTCAGTAAGCCAACTTCCCGCATAACACCGATGATCGTGAACAGACCAACAAAGAAGAAGATGAGGGACCATTCGACTTTTTCCAGTGTGTCCTCCACGTTGGCGGGGTAAATCACGAGCATCAGTGTGGCGAATCCCAGTGCGATCCATTCCAGCGGAAGTTGTTTGACGATCGGAACCACGCCGTGGAGGGCAAAGGAGACGATAAACCCCAGGACGCAGAACACGGAGATGACAAAAAATCGCAAATCGTCCACGGTATCCCATTCATCAAACGCCTGCACACGTTCCCGCTGTTCACGCTGCTGTTCCTCGTCCAGGGTTTGGTTGAAGGTCCCTGGAAAAAGGTACCAGGAAACGGCGAGACTGCCTACCATCGAGACGGCGACGTACGGGGACATGGTGTAGACAAAAGTGAGGTATGAGATTTCGGCTTCGGTTCCAATAATAATATTGGGGACGGAGCTAATGAGCGTGAGGGTTCCGCCCAGGTTCGTCATGATGGCTTCGGTAAGAATAAAAGGAATGGGGTTGAGCTGGAGTTTCTCCGAGGCAATAATTGTGAGTGATCCCACGATAATCATCGCCGTGATGTTATCCAGGAACGCACTGAACAGCAGGGTGAGAATCGAGTAAAAGACCAGGAGACGGATTGGTTGACCCTTAGATAGCTTCAATAATTTAATAGCTATATAGGTGAAAACACCGCTTCGGGAGGCCAGTTCGACGAACATCGACGCCCCGATGATGATGGCCACCGTGTTCCACTGGACCATATCCACGTAAGGGGGGAGCCCGTGGGAGCCGGCTTTCAGGTGACCCCCGGCGGCGGCAAGGAACAGGCAGAGTCCCGAGCCGATCATCACCACGATCGTTTTTTGCATGTATTCGGTGGCGATGAGGAGAAGCACGATCAAGAGGATGCCGCCGTAAACGGCATTTTCCGGGACGGATCCGGATTCGATGAGCACCATGGAAATAATCGCGATCAGGACCGCGCCGGTGACGGCGTAGAGGGGAGGGATGTGCTGTTTGCGACGGGACGCTTCTGCGGACTCCGACATCATAGGGTAAGTACTTCCGTGTCTGTATACGTTTTGAACAAAGGACGAAGCACAGCGGCGTCGTAACCACCACCACTGAATTTCGTCGGCACCGCGAGCAGGGAAGGAGATGCGTCGAGAAGCTCATTTTGCTGGATCAGCTCATCCAGAGACGACTCGACACACCGGTGTTCCAGCTTCATACCGTGCTGGTCCCGGAGCTGGTTTCCCAGGTGGCGGAGTTTTCGTTGGAGTTCCGTAATCAGGGAGTTTTTTAATCGATCACCGGTCTTTTTTGTGTCGAGGTCTTTCGTGTCTTCAAGGAGATTTTTCATGCTCCGGACAAAGCGCTGATCCGCTACGGCCACGACCTTCAGGGTAGTGCGTTCTTCCGGACACACTCCGGCTGTGCATCGGATCAGGCGAATTAGATTATGAAAGGTCGAGCCAACCACCACGACGTGCTCGTACAGATCAGGGGGCATGTCCCGGTCGTTTCGAACGAGAAAAACCGGATGTTTAATTTCCGTCAAAAGGGTTTCCACGACGTCTCCGAGGACTCCCGGATCCGTCTCCTCTTCTTCCGTGAGCTGGAACGGAGCGGGAAACACGCAGAGGATTTCGTCCCCTTCCCCGGCGGCCTGATTGAGTACGGTGTCGGTCACATTTCCTTCAAGTTTCCGGTAGTCCCGGAGTTGCTCCTGCACGTCCTCGTACCGTTGCTGGCTGAGCAACTCCTGGGGTTCAAGAACACGTTCCTCCGTGTCCGGAACGGGAAACAACAGATCCAGTTCGCAACCCAGCCGGATGGCCAGATCCGCACTGAAATCCCCGACGGCACTGGAGGCCCGGTTGGCGTCCATGAACGCCAGAATCCGTTCATAGGTCTGGCGAACGGTATCCGGAAGCGCGGAGCGACGAAAAACCGTCTTGAACTCGTCAAGCCATTGGTCGAATTCCATTGGTTTGATCCGTGTTTATTGGTTTTTGTTTCTTTGTTTGAGGATGAATTTTACACCGGGTGGTGCTGAAAAACCGCGCACGACGAAAGCGCAAATGCTATTCTGCTGGCAGTGCGGGGGTTTTTCAGCCGTTTCCTGCACAGCGTTTTTAGAGAAAATTCTGTCCGGGATACAGGACGGGATGGATCCGTTCCGGACTCCCTGATGCGGCGGGCCGTTATGTTAACGAATTTTGTCCGAAATTTCTTGTTCGTTTTTTATCGGCGAAGAACCTGTTGGACCTCACGGATGAAGATGAAGGTCCGGAGTTCTCGTTTTCGTCCCGGTCTATTTCGGACAGGCCCTATTTACCGGTTCGGCGTGCTGGCAAGAATCAGAAGGGCCATGGCGGTGGAATAGATCCGGCCCCCTTCAGATCCCCACTGGCCGGAGGGGGTCCAGGAGCCTTTCTGGTGATCGTACGTGATCTGTTCATCGAGAATGCGCGCCTGTATATTCAGCATCTCACTCCGGGCCTGATCACCGCGGGTTTGCTGCAGCGCTTTTAGCCAGAAAAACGTTGCGTACAGGTCGGATTCCGGCCGCACACGGATGGCGTCCGGATAATCTCCAATCACATTCATTCCCGATCCGGAGGAGGAGTTGTCAAGATAAAAATATTTTTGAATTCCGGTGATCGCCTCCGTGCTCACCCAGCCTGAGTCGAACGAATGGCTGACGATGTTCATGAGTTTTCGAAGGGCTGGTTGAGGGAGAGTTGGAGAAGCGTGAGGCTTTGATTTCAAAACAAGCCAGAACCATGGCGTGGCGCATTCCGGCAGCCGATCGGCTGCTTTTTTGATTTTGATATTTTTAATAAAGGTGCTGATACTTGTTTTGATCTGTTTCATTTTCTCCTGCGGGATGTCGATTCCAAGTTCCTTTCGATTTCCGGCCCGGAAGAGGGCGAGAAGAGCAAGCGAGCGGGCAAAATAGGTTTTGGATTCCTGTTGAAAACGGATGGTTCCGTCTTCCATGTCCACGTGATCGTTCAACCAGCTCAGGGCGTTTCTCTGGGCCCGGAGGAGCTGATTTGTTTTTGCCACCTCCGTTTCCATCATGGCCAGAACGGCAAGAGCGGTCAGGGCACCGTCATGCGTGGCGAAACCGGTCCCGTCGCAGGCGTCGTCGGCGGGACAATGTTGAGGAAATTCCGCTCCCCGCCAGGCACCGGAGTCGGATTGGTGGAGGCTCAGCCAGTGACAGCCACGAAACATGGCTTGTTCGACATCATTGAATCCCGACGGTACCCGGTGATCGTCCATCGTTTGGGAGCCGGCTCTGGAAGAATTTGTTCCCCGTTTTCCGGCGCTATTTGAGGAGCCGTTGTCGGAACAGCTCACGAGGAGCGAGAGTCCAAAAAGAAAAATCCAAAAAGGGTGGATCAAGTGACGGGACGGTGATGAACAGGTTGGAAGGCTCATGTAAAAATCCTTTCAGGTAAGGGCAAGCTCAAACGGGTTTCATGATCGTGTGACAGCAGGATCCAACTTCACGTTTGCGTCCTCTTTCATCATAAGGTTGCTTCCTCGGAAATTCTTGCAGCCACCCGCACGTAGTGCGTTGTAGAAATGAACGCCTGAATGACCTTCATTCCTTCGACAGGAAGAACTGAGAGCGCGAATTTCTCGGTTTGTTACAAGCCCCCTCCTGAGATTACCGCTGAAAAATCGGGAGTAACAGGTAGGGAGCACGGAGAAAGAGTACAGCGACCGACGTCGCGAACCCCCGGCATTCTTTGCAGTATTCAACTTCCCAGGAACCGTCGGTGTTCTGTTTGTTGAGAAGTTGTTTTCGGATCATCGGATACCAGGCGGCCCAGTAGGATCCTCGTTCATGCAGCATTGCCTGGACAAGCATCAGCAGCCCTGCGTAATCCCATTCACTAATTTTCCCATCGTGTTCCTTTCCGAGACGGGTCTTGTGTAACTCCTCGAGGGATTTTTGTACATGGGCATTCTGGTTTCCAATGCCCATCAGGATACGAAGTCCGGCCGAACTCGCCCAGTACCGGCGATTATTGTGTTTGCCGGGAGTGATGCTGTATCCACCTCCTGTCAGTCTGCACCGCTTCGTAAATTGCCGGGCCTGATTGAGGTCGGCGTTGACGTTTATTCCAGAACTATTGGCCGAACGAAGCGCTTGATACACGGCTCCCGTAATTCCGAGGTTTGAGCGTTTCTGTCCCCATCCCCCGTTTGACCGCTGTAATTTTCCAAGAAATCGAGTGCTAGCCTCAAGGGTTCGCTTAACGTCCGACATTCGATACCGCGACTGACCGTGAATCTGACTCAACAGCAGGACGGCACTGGCGTGATCGTAAATCGGTCCCAGCCCCGTCGCATCGTACGTAGTGACAAATCCCCGTCCGTGAGCCGGGCGGTTAAGTAACCAGTCAAGTCCTTTCCGGAGGGCTTTTGATCGTTTTCCCGATCCATCGACCGTTACACCCCGTGAAAGAAGAGAGAGCATGGCGAGGCTCGTGATGGCGACGCTTGGTGGAGAG
Source organism: uncultured Planctomycetia bacterium (assembly GCA_964606115.1). Classification (GTDB taxonomy): domain Bacteria; phylum Planctomycetota; class MHYJ01; order CAYXQY01; family CAYXQY01; genus CAYXQY01. The sequence goes on from CAZSFH010000009.1 coordinate 9,347, forward strand.
TCGGGTTCACAGGACCATGCGCCGGAGGTTTTTTGTACCTTCAACAGCCATTTGATGCCTTTGTTTCCGGCTTTTTTTGATCGGGGCGTGATCGGTTGGAGGGCGTCGGAAGAATGCTTATTCGCCGTTTCCTTTGACGTTTTGTTCTCTCCGAAGACCGTTTGAGCTCCCAGGATCGCGAGACCGAAAAGAAAACCGGATGCCACTGCGTACAGGTGTCTTCGCACAGTTGCAGGCCTCTCCCGGCGATGTGATATTCGAAACGAACCGGACTATTCGGACGTGCTTTGTTCGACGACTGCCTGAGGCTCTTCGCCTTCCGGGGTTTCAGGTGGAGAATCTTCTCCACCGTCGTCGTCTCCTCCTTCGTCCTCGTCGTCGCCAGTATCGTCTTCGCCTTCTTCGGTATCCTGTTTAAATTCGTCCGGGCGTTCGACGATATTGAAGTCGAGCTCGTCCAAATCCTCGTCGTACCGAACCCGGATGTGGCGATGTTCTTCGAAGGACTGATCGAGGAGGTATTCGGAGATTGGATCTTCCACCAGCCGTTCGATCGCCCGTCGTAACGGACGTGCTCCGTAATCCGGATTGTACCCTTCGTCGATGATTTTTTCGATGGCGGCGTCGGTCAATTCAAGGGTGAGGTCATTCTCACGCATCCGTTCCCGAACCTCTTCCATCTCGATATCCACGATTTCCTGCAGGTCCTCACGGGTGAGGGATTCAAACACAATCGTGTCGTCGAGACGGTTGAGGAACTCGGGTCGGAAGTGACCCTCGACCTCCTCGAGAAGATTTTCCTTCATCGCTTTGTAATTGGCTTCCTCGGACCCGCGGCCAAAACCCATCTGGGCCTGGTTTTTGATCAGATCCGCGCCGATATTCGACGTCATGATCAGTATCGCGTTGGAGAAGGAGACACTGCGGCCGAACGAGTCCGTCAGCTGACCGTCCTCCATGATCTGCAGAAGCATGTTAAACGCGTCCGGGTGTGCTTTTTCGATTTCGTCCAGAAGCACCACCGAATACGGCCGGCGGCGGATCTGCTCCGTGAGCTGACCGCCTTCCTCGTATCCCACGTACCCCGGCGGAGCACCGACCAGCCGGGAGACGTTGTGTTTTTCCATGTACTCGGACATGTCGATCTGAATCAGCGCTTCTTCCTCGCCGAACATAAATTCCGCCAGCGTCCGGGCGAGTAGCGTTTTACCGACACCCGTGGGACCGATGAACAGGAAGGCTCCCATGGGCTGTTCGGGATCTTTGAGGCCGGTCCGTGAGCGGCGAAGTACCTTCGAGACGGCCTCGACGGCTTTGTCCTGGCTGACCACGCGTTCGTGCAGGACCTCTTCCATGCGAAGAAGACGTTCGCGTTCCTCTTCCTCAAGGCGGGAAAGGGGTATACCGGTCATGTTGGCGACCGTTTCCGCCACCACGTCTTCGTCCACGACACCGTCGAATTCACGGCTGCCTTCCTTCCATTCTTCCGTGGTTTCCTGTTTTTTCTCTTTAAGTTTCTTCGCCTTGTCGCGAAGCAGTGCGGCCCGTTCGAAGTCCTGTTCCTTAATGCATTCGCTTTTTTCCTGTTCCAGTTTCTCGATCTGTTCTTCCAGCTCCTGCACGTCGGGCGGGGTGGAGGAACTTTTGAGTCGAATCCGTGCTCCTGCTTCGTCCATCACGTCGATGGCCTTGTCCGGCTGGAACCGATCGGTGATGTAGCGGCTGGACAGCTTGACGCACTCCTCGAGCGCCTCGTCCGTCAGGCGGACGCGGTGGTGTGCTTCGTACTTGTCGCGGAGTCCTTTCAGAATTTCGACGGTCTGCTCGTTTGTGGTCGGCTCGACCATGATGGGCTGGAATCGCCGCTCAAGCGCACCGTCCTTTTCGATATGTTTTCGGTATTCGTCCAGGGTGGTTGCTCCGATGTGCTGGACTTCTCCCCGTGCGAGAGCGGGTTTGAGCACATTGGACGCGTCGATGGCACCTTCCGCGCCACCGGCTCCAACGAGCGTGTGCAGCTCATCGATAAACAGAATAATGTCTTCCGCGTTCCGGACCTCGTTCATCACGGCTTTGATCCGCTCCTCAAACTGACCGCGGTACTTGGTACCGGCGACCATCAAGGCGAGGTCCAGGACCACGATACGCCGATCACGAAGGACTTCCGGGACCTCGTTGTTCACGATGTCCTGTGCCAGCCCTTCGACGATGGCCGTTTTTCCGACGCCGGCTTCCCCGAGAAGCACGGGGTTGTTCTTCCGGCGGCGGCTTAGCACCTGCATGACACGTTCGATCTCCTGCTTTCGGCCGATGACCGGATCGAGCTGACCCTGTTCGGCCAGTTCGGTTAAGTCACGACCGAATGCGTCGAGTGCCCGGGTTTTCGAGTTGCCCCCGGACTGGCCTTCAATGTTCTGTCCACCTGATGGTTCTTTACCTATCATATCTTCTGCCCCAAGGACTTCAAGAATTTCTTCACGAACTTCTTCGAGTTTTAATCCCATGCTCTCAAGGACCTGTGCGGCGACTCCTTCGCTTTCGCGGAGAAGGCCCAGCAGCAGGTGTTCCGTACCGATGTAATCGTGTCCGAGATTCCCCGCTTCTTCTTTCGCCAGTTCAAGTACTCGCTTTGCACGCGGCGTAAACGGAAGTTGCTGGGCCGTGATACTCGGTGGGCCCTGGGGAATCATTTTTTCCACTTCCGATCGAATTTCATTCGGATCGACATCCAGGTTCATCAATACTTTTGCGGCGATGCCGGTCCCTTCCTGGACGAGTCCCAGAAGGATATGTTCCGTTCCAATGTATTCGTGATTGAACCGCTGCGCTTCCTGGCGCCCGAGGCTCATCACCTTCCGGGCTCGATCGGTAAATTTGTCAAACATCTGCCCCTCTCGCGAAAAACCCTTGCAAAAATGAGATGTGTCGGATTTCGGCGTGATTGAGTCTGAATTCCATATTGATAATATATCTTATTTGTTGCTAAATGTCAAGATGACCGGGAATTGTATCTTTGAATGAGTCGACCAATTGGGTTCGGGTTTCGCAACGCATCTTCGATCTTCAATCGTTCTCAAGTCGGTGTGTTCATAACGTATTTTCCCCGGCCGAATATTCCTCCGTTTCCCCGTTCTTCAGCCGGTCTCCGGGATCCCGTACGAGAGGCAAAGTTGTTGCAACGGCAAATTTAACGGTATATGATGGGAGAACGGTTCGTCGAAAGATCGTTACTGAACGATAGATTGATTCTCACTGCACCCGCGACGCTAATATATAATGTTCAGGAATAACTTGAAAAATATCGCTGTTCTCGCAACGGTTTTCGTTACGCTGTTTCTTGCTCCTTTTTTATCTCGAAGCGTCATGGCTCAATCCCGGAGTGACACCGAGCTGAAAAATCACGAGATGGCGTTCGGGCCGGACCTCCAGACGGTCACCCTCGAAAACGGGCTCGACGTTATCGTGATATCCGATCATCGGCTGCCGATCGTGCACGTTGGTATGTCGGTGAAAACGGGAGCCGTCAGCGAATCTCCCGAAACGAACGGGCTCGCGCACCTGTACGAACACATGTTTTTTACCGCAAACGAGGTCTATCCCACCAGTACCGCTTTTGAGAACCGGGAACGCGAACTGGGCATCGTAAGCAATGCGTTTACCTCCGAGGAAGCGGTTGTGTATTATTTTAGCCTTCCCTCGGAAAACCTGGAACCGGGTGTGGAATTCATGGCGGACGCCATGCGACGACCGTTGTTCAAGAAGGAGGAATTAAAACAGGAGCGGAACGTTGTGCTGGATGAATTTAATACGCGCACCAGCCGTCCGCCCCGCCGGCTTTCCCGGGCGGTGGATAAAGCTCTTTTTTATAAATACCCCTGGCGACGGTCGACGCTTGGTGAGCGAAACGTAATCGAAGGCGCCACCCGGGAGGACATGATGCAGTTCAAGGACTCGTTTTATCGCCCCGGCAACAGCAGTCTCCTGGTGATTGGAGACGTATCACCGGACGAGGCCACCAGGGTCGTCCGAGGTCATTTCAGCGACTGGGAGACGGGTTCGGCCCCCTCACGGGAACGGCCGGAGCACCCGGAGCTCGAGGAGTCGAAGGGGGTGGTGATCGGGGCTGACGTGGAATATGCCATGCTTAGGACGAAACAGTTCGGTCCTCCCGTCAACGAGAATCCGGAAGCCACGTACGCCGCGGACGTCTGGGGGACCCTTTTGTCCCTGTCCTCGTCGAGGTTCCAGAAAAACCTTGTGGATGAAGGACCGTTCGAGAACGCATCACTGAGCTATTACACCCAGCAGGACGGTCCGTCCATTTCCTTTCGCGGGACCTTCGCACCAGGAAAACGCAAGGCCGCGCTTCGAGCCTTCCACCGCGAGGTTCGAAACATGGCAAAACCGGGATACTTTACGAAGAAGCAGCTGCAGGCGGCTCGAACCCGATTAATCGTACAACGAAAATCCGCCGTCGAAAACGGCCGTGATTACCTGCAGAGTCTCGGGTTCTGGTGGTCCGTAGCGGGTCTTGGGTACTACAAGGACTATCTGAAACAGTTGCATAACGTAACGCTCGAAGAAATTCGATCGTTCTGCAAAACACACGTACAGGACCGGCCGAGAGCTTATGGACTTCTGGTTCCATCCAAACGAAAGTCGTCCGAGAACCTGACCCCGTCCGATCTTCTGAACGAAGTTCAATCCGCGCAGGACGAGACGTATTCCTTTTCGCCGGATCCGCTGGATAAGGATCAATTGACGGTGGATCCGTCTCTGACGGATCAATCCTTCGATCTACCCGAAAAGGAGGAAACGACACTCTTCCACCTGTCGAACGGGATTCCGGTTATCCATCGACCGGTGACGGAGAATGACGTGCTCAGCCTTCAATTGTTTTTCGACGGTGGAACGCTCAATTATCGGGACCGTCCGGCGGGGATTGAAAAATTTCTTTTAAAGACGATGCTCCGCGGATCCGAAGCTTATCCGCTAGACCGGCTCCAGTCGGTCACGGATCGGCAGGGCATCTCCCTGTCCTCGAGCGCGAATTATGATTTTAGCCGGATCAGCGTCGGGGGGCTGACGGAAGATCTTCCCCTGGTGCTTGATCTGCTCACGGATCTCGTCAAGAACCCGATCCTGGACGCCGAACAGGTGGATTGGGTCCGGGGTCAAATGGTCAATTCGGTCAAGCGGCGTCGAGCGAACCCCCGGCGCCAGGTCTGGTATGTCGTCAACCGGTTGATGTTTCAGAACCACCCGTACCGGAGCCTCCCGGAAGGAACGCTCGAAAGCCTGAAGAAAATTGATCGGGAGCAACTGTTATCATATCACAACCGGATGACCGGTTCCGGGCGAATGCTGATTTCGGTGGTGGGCCGCCTTCCGACCGACGTCCTGAAAAAACGCTTGAATCAAACGATCGGAACGATTGAAGAACGAGATTTTGATCGACCCGAGGTTCCTCCGTTTGAGTCGGGAGAGAAGCGTCTTACGACCGTTTCACGCAAGGGGCTCTCCACGGCGTTTATCGCCGCCAAGATTCCGGTTCCTTCCATGACCTCCTCCGATTTCGCGCCGCTGAAACTGGGGCTGGAGGTACTTTCCAACCGGATTTTCGAAGAAACCCGGACGAAACGAGGGTTAACGTACGGCGCCTACGCGGGCATGCCGTATTACCGCCGGAACTGGGGATATCTTTTTCTGACCACCCCTCGCCCGAACCTGGCGATGTCCCTGATTCACCGGGAAATCCAGGAGATCAAAAAAAACGACGTGGAGGAAGCGGAGCTGAGTCGAACGGCGAACGTACTGTACACCAATCAGCTTCTCAAGCGACAGACCGCTTCTTCGATCGCCGAACTTCTCGGTCGTTATGAGCTGGTGGGGTCGGGCTGGGAACATCTCGGGGAGGTACTAAATCGAATTCGATCTCTGAATCCGAAAGACGTCCGTCAGGTTATGCAGACGTACCTGAAAAACTTTTATTTTGGAGCGATCCAGGGGCCGGAGATGGAGCAAAAAATCCAGCCCGATCTTTATTTAAATCCCGACAGGGCTCAGAAATATCTTGAGGACCGACTTGAGAAGACGGACTGAGTTGCTCGCGACTTCATGGAACACAGGACTTCAGCGGGACCACTGATCCACCTGCTCGGGAGCGAGCGAACGCTATTCTCCACCGGCCGCTTCGACGCCGGAAACAGGCCGGGAGGGTTCCTGTTCAAGCCGGCCGGTCAACCACAGCACGAGGTTCGTGAGTTGCCCCAGGTACGTGTAGACGACGGGAACGAAGAAGAGGGTCAGAAGATTTCCGGCGACCATACCACCGATCACCGCCGCGGCCAGTGGGCGCTGAAGCTCCGAGCCGGAACCCAGCCCGAGAAGCGTGGGAAACACGCCGCCGATGGTGGATAAGCCCGTCATCAGAATGGGCCGGAGACGTACCCGGCCCGCTTCCACGACCGATTCGAACAGGTTCATCTGGTTCTCCCGCTGTGCCAGATTGGCGTAGTCCACGAGCAAAATGGCGTTTCGCAGGATGATTCCCGACAGCATCAGCATCCCGATGATGCTGTACAGGTTAATGGTGAAGTCCATCAGCCAGAGCATTGCCAGTGAGCCGAACAGGGCGAACGGCAGCGAAACCATAATCGTGAACGGATGAACGAAGTGGTCGAACTGTGCGGCAAGGAGCATATAGATCACGACCACGGCCAGCGCGAAGATGAAAATAAAGTTTTCAAACATCTCCTTCATATCCTGGCTCTGGCCGGCGAGGCTGATGTCATAGCCTTCGGTCAGTTGTCGATCACCCACGTCCCGGGCGATCTGTTGAGCGGTGGTGACAGCTTCCTGAAGGGGGAGGCCCTCGGTGTTCGCTTCAATGGTGACGGCCCGGGAGCGGTTGAAGTGAGTGATGTTTTCCGGACCGGTGTATTCCTGGACCTCGACGACGGAGGAGAGAGGAACCTGCTTGCCGCGATCGGTATTGATGTAGATCTGTTTGATCTGTTCCGGAAGACTCCGTTGTTCCCGGGTCACCTGGACCATGACGTCGTACC
>CAZSFH010000009.1:16423-19803 GCA_964606115.1 uncultured Planctomycetia bacterium
CGTTCTCCTTCCTTTTCGAATTCCGTGATGTCATCTCCGCCCATGAGGATCCGAAGGGTGTTGGAGATGCGGGTGAGGGGAATGCCGAGGTCCGCCGCCCTGTCGCGGTCGGGATTTACGCGGACCTTCGGTTTGTTGAGGCTCAGGTTGGAGTCCACGCCCACGATCCCTTCCTCCTTCTTTAAACGCTGTTCAATCTCTTCCGTTGCCTTGAACAGTTTGTTCAGGTCGCTGGCCTGAAGGACCAGCTGAAGCGGTTTTCCGCGTGCGCTCATACCGGAGGGGGGACTGGTTGGGAAGGCTTTGAGACCCGGTACACCTCCGAGTTTTTTCCGGAGGTCCTGCATAAGTTTCTGCTGGGATCGAAGTTGTTTTTTTCGACGGTTTTCAAGCGATTTGAGACGAACGAAGGCAATCGCTTCTCGCGGTTGTCCAAAGCCTCCACCCACCCCCAGGCCGACGGCGGAAAACATGGTTCGAACCTCGGCTTGATTCGCCATGATCTGCTCGACTTCCGCGAGGTATTTTGAGGTGTATTCGAGCGTCGATCCCTGGGGAGCTTTCATCGGGATCATGAATTTGCCCTGGTCCGTTTCCGGTTGCATCTCCTTCCCGAGGTTCTGGAACAGGTAAAACGTGAGGGCACCGAGCCCCACCGCTCCTATCAGAAACAACCAGCGAAATTGCAGGCAGACCGACAGGGCGCTGCTGTACCCGTTCGCGATTCGCTCCATTGTGCCATGGACAAATTGATAGAACCAGCTTTCCTCGTCGCTTTCGCTCAGGTAGCGACTGGCCAGCATTGGAATGACGCTCAGGGAGACCAGGTAGGAGACCAGAATCGCCCCCGCCACCGAAAGGGAGAACTCCATGAAGAATCGACCGACCATCCCCGTGACGAACAGCAGGGGCATAAAAACCACCACAACCGACGCGCTGGCGGAAAGCACGGCAAAAGCAATTTCGGCGGCGCCATCCCGGGCGGCCTGAAGGTTGCTTTTCCCCTGCTGCTTGTGCCGGTAGATGTTTTCCATGACCACCACTGAATCGTCCACCACGATCCCTACGGCCAGGACCATGGCCAGCATGGTCAGGTTGTTCAGGCTGAAGCCGAGAAAGAACATCACGGAGAACGCGGAGATGATGGAGGTGGGAATGGAAATGATCGTAATGAGGCCCGGACGTCCCGAGGCCAGGAAAAGGAAAATGACGATCGCCGCCAGAAGGCCGCCGAATAGAAGGTGTTCTTTCAGGTTGTTGATGGACTCCTTGATAAACCGGGAGTCGTCCGAGGCGATCTGAAGCGTAATGGCCGGAGGGACCTGCTCTTTCATCTCCTTCAGTTTCTCCTTAACCCGTTCAATAACGGCCACGGTATTCGAACCGGTCTGACGAACGACGCCGAGACCGATGCTCTGACGGCCGACGTAGTCCCCGGGTTTGGTAAAGTGCGCAACCGTTCGGGTGTTCAGGGCGCCCCGTTCCGCCCGTCCGACGTCCTCCAGCTTGATCTGCGTTCCGTCCCGGTTTGCAATCACCAGGTGATTGAATTCTTCAATGTCTTCGATATCTCCTTCCGTACGGATGGTCATTTCCAGACTCTGTCCTTCAATACGTCCGCTCGGTAGTTCCTGGTTCTGGGTGATGAGAGCCTGCCGCACGTCCTCGACGGTCAGGTTGTACGCGGCCAGCTTCTCCGGATCCAGCCAGATCCGTACGGAGAACCCTCGCATACCACCGAGTCGAATTTTCCCCACGCCGTCCAGCCGTTCGAGCTGGGGTTTCAGTTTTCGATCGGCATAGACGGAGAGTTCGATCTGGTCCCGGCTTTCCGAGTTAACGCTGATCCACATGACCGGTTCTTCATCCGGGTTGACTTTTTCGATGACCGGTTCGTCGATCTGTTCGGGACCCGGGAGTTCTTCCCGGATCGAATTCACCTTGTCACGAACGTCCTGAACCGCCACGTCGATATCCCGATCCAGTGAAAATTCGGCGGTCACCTGGGCACCCCCCGAGCCGCTCACGGATTCGAGTCGTTTAATGCCCTGAATGGTATTTACGTTTTCTTCGATCGGTTCCGTGACCTCCTCTTCCACCACCTCCGGGTTGGCGCCGGGAAACGGCACGCGAATGTTGACGACCGGGAGATCGACGTCCGGAAGCTGTCGAACCGGCAACGATCCAAGTGAAATAATGCCGGACACCACGAGGGCGCCGATCATCATTACGGCCATCACCGGTCGATCAATGCTTGTGTCACTTAAGAACATTTTGAGACGTCAGCCGTGAATCATAAATCGTCGTTCGTGGAACGATCTCGAATCACAATTAACGGACCTTTACCTTCGTTCCGTCCTGTATTTTCTGCAATCCGGCGACGATGACGGTTTCATTTCCCTTCAGCCCCTCTCGAATTTCGACCTCGCCCGGCATGCGCTGTCCGATGGTTACTTTTTTTCGGGTGGCCGTTCCGTTCTGGATCACGTACACGAATGTTTGATTGTCGCGGGGTACAACGGCGGTTTCCGGAACGACCGGAGCGTTTTCGCGGGTCGCGGTGATAAGCCGAACCCTGGTAAACATTCCGGGATTCAATTTTCGATCCGGATTCTCAATACGTGCCTTAATCGTAATCGTCCGGGTGTCGGGGTCCGCGGACGGGGAAACGTAAAAAACGGTCCCTTCGTACGTCTGGTCGGGGTAAGCCGCCACGTGGATCTGAACCGTCTGGCCCGATTGGAGCTTGCTCAGAAATTTTTCCGGCACGTCAAACGTCGCTTCAATCGGATCTTTCTTGATAATCTCCACGATGGGGTCCCCCGGTTTCACGTAGGTTCCCGGACTCACCTTCCGATCGGCAAGTTCGCCGGTGAACGGGGCGCGGATACGGGTTTTACTGAGACGTTCCTGAGCTCGATTGACGTGAGCTTTTGCTTCCTGGACCTGAGCTTCTGTTCGTTCCAGTTTGATCTCTGCCCTCGTGAACTTTGCTTCCGTGGTTGCACCGTTTTCTCGTAACTTCTTCTTCCGCCGGTACTCGTCCCGTGCCTGTTTCAGGTCGGCTTTTGCCGCGGCGAGACGTGCTTCGGCGTTCTGTTTTTCGACCGCAAGTAAGGTGTCGTCGAGTGTGACCAGCAGGGGGGGGCGGGTGCCTCCGTTGATCTGCGTGGAGATGATGGAGCCTTCATCGAAGTGGATCTCTTCCACTTTCCCGGCGATCTCCGTCGTGACCACGGTCCGCTCGCTGGCCCGGAGAGATCCGACCACTCTGATCGACTGCCGGACGGTGCGGGTTTCACACGGTTTGGCGTCCACGAGAACGGTTTTCTCTTCGGAGGACGTTTTCTCGTTTTCGGTGTTGTCTTCCTTCCTCGAAC
>CAZSFH010000009.1:19813-30807 GCA_964606115.1 uncultured Planctomycetia bacterium
AATCAGAAGCGAGAATGTTATACCGACAAGGATGAAGAATCTTGTCAATTTCATGGTATTATTTTTGAAACATTCGACGAACGGGATCGGCGTTTTGCATGGTGCCGGTGGCGAAATGAATCCGGAGCGCCGCCAGTTTGCGGGCCAGCTGGGTCCGTGCGTGGTTTCGAGCGGCGTCTTCCGCCGTTTCCTCCGCACGCAGCACGTCCAGGTTGGTCGCCTCTCCCGCTTCGTATCGACTGGAGACGACCTCGGAGGCCTCGCGGGCGTTCTCCATCCGGCCACGGAGCAGATCAAGGGTGCCCTCCAGAGACTGGTAGGCGAGGGTGGCTTCGCGGATTTCCCGGTAAAGTTGATCCTGCAGGTCGCTTCGTTCGAGACGGGCCTCACGGATCCGGGAGTGCGCTTTCGCCATCCGTGCCTCTCGGCCTCCTCCGTCGAACAGCTTCCACCGTCCCTGTACGAAAAACGTCCAGTCCAGGAATCGGTTGAAAGCACCTTTCCGGTTGGTGTGGTGGGTAAACGTTGCGTCGATCTCGGGGAGATATTCGGTTTTTACCTGGTTCTTCTGTGATTGAGCCTGCTTGACGCTTGTTCGAGCGATCCGGAGGTCCGGGTTCTTTTTCTTTGATTTCCGAACGAGCATGGGGACGCTCAGATCTTTCCATTGTACTGTGTAATCATCCGTGAGGTTCTGTGGAAGCGAACGGGTGGAAAGCCATTCGGCGAGGCGGGCACGAGCCTGGCGCCGGTCGTAGCGTCGATTGGTCAGAGTGGATTTGACCTCGTTCCTTCGAGCGCGCGACAGCAGAAGTTCATCCCGGCTGGCAACACCGGCGTCACGGCGAGCTTCAACCACATTGACAAATTCTTCGGCGGAATTCAGGGCGGCCTCGAGAGCTTCGATATCGGCCTCGATCTGAAGGATCCGGTAGAATTCGGATGCAACCTGAAACAGCAGCTGGTTTCGTTTTTTCTTCAGGCGAAGTGTTTCAATTTTCTGCGCGTGTTGATTGATGTTTTTTTTCGGAACATATTCCCCACTGAACAACGTCTGTTTCGCGGTGAAATAGACTTCGAACCGATCCTGAGGGGTCGACCCGAACGGGACGGTATCCGAATCCTGTGTATATTCACCGATTCCGGTGACCTGTGGAAGGATCGTTGAGATAATTTCGCGTTCCCGGGCTTCCTGCTGAAAAATCTGTTCCGCCTGTTTTCGGAGTTGTTCGGAGTTGCGGAGGGCGAGCGCGAAGCAGCGGTGAAGCGTGAGAGATTCCGACGAGTCCGCGGCGTCGTTTTGCAGTCCCGGTGTCTGTTTGACGGATTCTTTCTTTTCTTCGATGGAATCTTCGTTTTGATTCCTCTTTTGCTTGTCCGCGGGGACATCCTCGTACGTTTTCTGCCAGTACAGTTCATCCGCACGATCATCCGACCATCCGCATGCGGGAAGAATGAGGACGGCCGCAAGAAATGGCAGGAAGGGATTGCACAGGAAATTCACGGCGAGAGTTCTCATGATCGAACACCGTCCAGAAACAGATCGACGAACGTTTCGATGAGGTCATCGGTTTTCCGATCGGCCGGATTAGGGAACTCAAAGATATGTTTCATGCTCAGGGCATGACAGATCATCCCCATGAATGAGAAAGCGACTTCGTCGGGTGGGAGGTCCCGGAACCGTCCGGCATCGATCATTTCCCGGATATACGCCGAGAGCTGGTTGCGCAATTTTTGAATCCGAGCTTCGTAGAAGAGGTCCGAAAGTTCATTGTCCTCCAGCGCACTGTAATACAGCAGACGAAGAAACGCCGGGTCGTCTTCACATCGTTCACGAAGGTTGTCCGCAAGGGTACCAAGAACGGTTTCGGGGGATTCGTTACGGAGGTCTTTCGGAAACGGTGTGCCGGGGGTCTGATCGATTTTTCGTTTAATCAGGGCCTGGTACAGGTTTTCTTTGGAATCATAGAGTTTGACCAGCATTGCTTCGCTGATTTCGGCAGCATCCGCGAGGTCGGCCATACGGGTACCTTCGAAACCATTTTTCGCGAACTCATTCGCCACGGCTTCGAGTGTTTTGCGGCGTCGTTCCTCGGCCGAAAGTTTTGATTTTGAATCGGACGGCATATTCAACCATTCCTCGTAAATTTGTTTCGTTCAGGAAATGCGAATAAGTAAGTCTTTACTTACTTACTTAAAGAAATAATTTTAGGAAATCAGTTGTAAGGCGTCAAACGATTGAGCTACATGGAACGTGTCCTGAAAACGGTCTCGTCGTGAGAACATCACGCGTAGATGGCCTTCATTCGACACCGTGATAATCGTTTAACGGAAGACGTGAAGGTCAATGAGGTGAAGGATGATGTTTAGGAGGGGTCTCCAGCTGCCCATCAAGGGACCGAAACTGGGCTCTCCGCACGGAGAATATCGGAATGGGTACGGCAAAGAAAAGCCCCGAAGACGGAAAGGCGTTTGAATACCCCGATTTTTTGTGAACCAGGGAAGTAAGGAGAGCAAAAAGCTCGGGGGTTCAGAACGGAAGCGTTAGTCCGTGTAGTTGAACTCGTTCTGTTTCTTTCCGGATTTGGTGTACACCTTTAACTTTCCGTTCTGGTTCTGGGCTACCTCCTTGGCGTACTTCCGAGCATCATTTTTCGTGTCGGTAATCTTCAGGGCACGCTTTCCACCTTTCAGTTCAACTCTCCATTGGCCATCGTCACCCGGTTTCAAATGATACTCTTTTGCCATCGGTATGGTCCCCCAAAAAATCCGTTAAACAAGAAAATCGAAAATCTCAAGAAGGATTACTTCCTTCTCAAAAGAGATCGTATCAAAGAAATCTGGTTATATCAAACAGTCCTTGTTTTTGGTTGTTTTTCTCTTAAAATTAATTTTCAGAATAAGGAGAATTTTATTTGCCTTCTTGATCTGACCGCATGTCAAAAACCAAAGCGAACAACACGGAGTTTCAAACTGCGTTCACGGTGCAGCCGCAGGACACCAACTACCTGGAGACCCTTTTTGGTGGGAAGCTCATGAGGGAAATGGACGCGTGTGCCGGTATGACGGCTCGACGAGCTCTTTACCAGTCGGAATGCAAAAAGGCCGTCACGGTGCACGTCGACAGTCTTGATTTTACGGTTCCGGGATACCTCGGCGAACTCATCGTTCTGACCGGCCGTATTACGGACTTCGGAAAAACGTCGATTCACATTCACGTGAAAGCGGAGAAGGAAAACGCCGACGGCGAAGGACGAGAATTAATGTGTGAGGCGGACTTTGTGTTTGTCTCCGTCATGGACGGCAAAAAACATCCTCACGGATTAACCCGGTAACACCCGAAAAAATACGATCCAGTTTTTCACAGGATGTCATCAGTTCGTGTTATTCTCTATCTTCAGGAGGTGTGTTGTGAAATGGCAAAGCGGAGATCAAATTGCGGAGCGAATTGAAGATCTCGTCTACCAGGACACCCAGTCTCAGGGCCTTCGATTCGATTTAACGGTAAATCGTATTTTTCATCTCACCGGTCCGGGAAAGCTGGACTTTGGGGGAAGTGAGTTTGAACGTGCCGATCGAACGGAAGTAAAATCCCGGAAAAAAGATCCCGACGACGATTACGGTTGGTGGATTCTCGACGAAGGAACGTACGTCATTGAATACAATGAAACCGTGGATCCGGATCCGGGACAGGTCGCCATGGTGTTTCCTCTCGAACGCCTGTTGCAGACGGGAGCTTCTCATCCGGCGTTCATAGTTGAAAACCGGTTGGAACATCCGGAAACCCAGCTGGCGGTCGGGGCCGGCGGATGTCACCTCAAAGAAAATTGCCGGGTCTCCGGCGTGTTATTGGCGGAATAATCATTGCAACGAGATCATCTCTGACGGTTTTCGTATTTCTCGCGTTGTCCTGCCGGCCAGGGGAAACCGGGAGTCTCGAACATCAGGAGACTCAGGTGGTTCTCGGGTTCCGCGGAAACTTGATGGATTCAGCTGACAGACGATGATTCAGCATCATCTGCGGGAGGCGTGGAATCCGTTTTTTCACTGTGTCCGGCGGAAGCGGAGCCGGGTTCCTCCTTTTGGAAGGTAATGAGAAGATCTCCGACCGATGGTGCGCTGTTGGTCTCGCTGGAGAAGAGCGTGACGTGTTGATCTTTGTCGATGGAGGCGACCAGAAACAGGTCGTCGCCGGTCCGAGAACGAATTGATTCCAGTTCCTCCTCGGACGAGATGGATCGTGAATCGAACGTCCAGCTGTCCTTCCAACGTTGTTGGATGTCCATATAGTCGAGTTCTTTGAGAAACAGAAATCGTCCATGGAACGGATCCGTCTTATTCTCTTCTTCATTGCCGCCTGAAGGTTTCAGCTGAAACACGCCGGACCGCTCGAATCCCATGTCGAGTGCGTGAACGGAGCTGAGCGTGTTCACTTCGTCGTTCGGGGTGATTGCCGCGACGGAGCCGATCCCCTGGACATTGACGGTCTGAAATTGGGACTCGTCGAGAACGTCAATACATTGGGCTTCCAGCCCGTCCACGTGTGCTCGCCGAACGTGAGCCGGGTTCTTGTCGAGCAGCCGGACCAGAACTCCGGCGTTTTGAAAGGTCCGCGCGAGAGCCCGTCCCCAAACGTGAGCGCCAATCAAAAGCACACCCTGCGGCTCTTCGTCCGCGACCCCCAGCCACCGCGATAGGGAGGGAAGTGTCAGGCCGTAAATAACCACCGTGCCGGCGATGACGAAAAACGTGACGTTGCCGAGTTGAGCGGCTCCCTCCATACCGATCCGTTCCAGTTCGTGGGAAAACAGCGAGGCAACGGCGGCGGCGACAATGCCGCGAGGAGCGATCCAGGCGAGAAAGCCGCGTTCCGGCCATGTAATGTTCGTGCCGATGGTGGACAGAAGTACGGCGGCCGGGCGGACAATCAGAATTAATGCTGCCAGAAACAGCATCTGCTCCATCTTGATCTGATAGACGAACGATGGCTCGAGACGAGCGACCAGGAGAATAAACAGGATGGAGATAAACAGGATACGAAGTTCCTCTTTGAAGTGAAGGATGTGCCGGACGGAGACCCGATTCTGATTTGCCATGTACATGCCCATGACCGTCACGGCGAGGAGTCCTGACTCATGAACGAAGTGATTGCAGAAGGCCTGTGCTCCGATGATTCCCGCAAGAATTGTCAGGTTGTGCAAATAATCGGGAATCCAGTACCGCTGAAACAGGACGGTAATGCCGTGAGCGACGAAGATTCCCACGGCGGTTCCCAGGGACATCGCCTCCAGAAATTTTAAAGCGCCGAGTCCGAAACCATACACGCCGCCCATCCTTTCGGCAAGAATAAGTTCAAAAACAATGACGGCGACGATGGCTCCGATGGGATCAATGATAATACCTTCCCACTGGGCGATGGATCCCACCTGTCCTTCCGGCCGGATCTGATGGAGCAGGGGGAGCACGACCGTGGGACCGGTCACGATCAGGATCCCGCCGATAAGCATGGACCACTCGAGCGAATACTCAAAAATCAGGAAAGCGGAGAGGGAGGAGAGAAGAAACGTAATTGCTCCGCCGAGAAAGATGATGCGGAGAATCGGTCCCTTGAAGTGGCGAATCTTGTCGAACTCAAGCGTCAGTCCCCCTTCAAACAGGATAATGCCGATCAGTATAGAGACGATCGGAAACAGCAGATCTCCGAACATCTGGTCCGGTGAAAGAAGCCCGGAGACGGGACCGGCCAGGAGGCCGGCGGCAAAAAGAAATACGATGGAGGGAACGCGTAACCCCCATGACAGCCATTGTCCGAGGAAACTGAACAGGAAGATAAGAGCGAGTAAGCCGAGGAGTGATTCCATGGGATAGAAGCGGTGATCCGAAGTTCTCTCGAGATTAAAGGTCGTTGAGTACGTTGTAGGGGAGCAGGTCCGGGTGCCGGCAATTTTCCTTGGGAATAATCAGTGTATTGCAGATGGCGTATTGTCCGGTTCGGCACGCATGTCCGACCATGTCGGTGAACACCATGAAGGCGGACATGGGATCGAACGCGATGGATGTTTTTTCGTCTTCTTCCTCCTGAAAGGTTCTGCTTTCCTTCATGAAATTATGGAGCCGGCGCATCGCGCGATCGTATGGTGAGGTGTCAAGAGATTTCGCGGGTGGAATCAGATAGGCGAGCCCATCGATCATGCCGGTGTACATGCGTCCCCAGACGGAAGGCTCGATGGAACCGTTTCCGTTCCGGTCCGGAAAAATTTCTTCGCGGTACTGCCGTGCCAGTTCCGGCAGTCGACCTTTCACCCACCAGACCCGATCTCGATCGGGATGGATGTTCACGAAAAACCGAAGAATTCGATCGCCGTGGGTTGCCCAGTATGCCCCTGCGTCCACGTGGATGAGCTCGCTGCTGGCCCGGACGGAAATGTCTCGTTCTTTTTCCTCCTTCGGACGATAATCCACCTTGTGACGCTTGACACCATCCATAAGCCCCGGGATCACCTTCTCGAGGAACGATTCCACGCGATCCATGTGATCGGTCAGGATATTCAGTGTTCGCTCCTCGGCGTCGGGGTGATTTTCCAGGCCACGAAGATGTCCCATTTCCGGGTAGTACGTGACGTTTTTCCGTGTCAGTTTGTTTTCGATGGAGGTCCGCAGGAATTCCAGGTCCTCTTCGTCCGGAAGCTCAAGCTCCGGGTCGGGAAATTGAACCACATTTCCTTTTTCAAGTTCATCCGCGACATCTGTGCCGGACACTCCGGACTCTTTTTGGGACGGAAAAGATACGGCTTCGGGTCTAGCCATCATTTTTTTTACTTATATTGAAGGAACAAAAGATTCGGGGAAAAATTATACGCGCGAAATTCCGTTGGATCAAGGTTCGAGGAGAAAAGCCACTTTCTCATCCCGGGAGACGGCTGGAGGTGATCTCGAAAGAGCCCCAACGGGGGTCCGGTTTTTTCATGAGAACGTATTAAGAGAGTGTTCGGCGGTACTATTTCGTGTTGAGAAACGCTTCAACCTTTTCCACGGGCCAGGTATTGATGACCCGGTCCGGAGTAAACCAGCTTTTTCGAGCGATTCCGATGCCCCAGCGGAGGTGATCGAAGCCGGACCGGCTGTGGGCGTCGGGGTTGATGGATGTTTTCAGGTCGAGATCACGGGCAAGGGGACCATATCGCCAGTCCAGGTCGAGTCGACGCGGGTTGGCATTGATTTCAATGGCGGTGTCGGTTTCCGCGGCTGCTTCGATGACCGGTTCGAGGTCCACGTCATAACCCTCCCGTTCGAGCAGGAGCCGACCGGTCGGGTGCCCGAGCATTGTGGTTTGCTCGTGGTTTACGGCACGCACGAGTCGATCGGTCTGTTTTTGTTCACTTAGCTGAAATTGCTGATGAACGGAGGCGATGACAAAGTCCAGTTCGGCGAGCAGTTTCTCGTCGTAATCAAGCGAACCGTCGGGATGAATGTCACTCTCGATCCCGTGAAAAATGGTAATGTCGTCAAGTTCTTCTCGTAAAGAAAGGATTTCATCCCGCTGCTCGCGTAGTTCATCGGGGGTGAGCCCGCCGGCGTACCGGGCGGATTGGCTGTGATCGGAGATTCCCACGTAGGCAAAGCCGCGCTCAACACAGTCTTCCACGAGTTCACGAAGAGGAGTCTTCCCATCGCTCCGGGTGGTGTGAGCATGAAACGTTCCCTTCAGGTCCGATCGCCGCACAAGTTCCGGCAATTCCTGATCACGGGCTTGTTCAAGTTCCCCCATGTCCTCTCTCAATTCGGGGGGAATGTAGTGAAGGTCAAGGGTTTCAAAGAGTTCCTTTTCCGTTCCGCAATCGATTCGCTCCTCCTCTTCGTCATCGCCGTTCTCACGGAAAAGCCCGTACTCATTCAGTTTAAGATCTCGATCATTGGCCAGCGATCGCATCGCCACGTTGTGTTCTTTACTTCCTGTAAAGTAATGGAGGGCAAACGGATACTGTTCGTCCGTCACCAGCCTGAGATCCACCTGCACGCCGTTCCGGGTTCGAATACTGCTTTTGGTTTCTCCGTGGCCCAGCACGTCCTGAACTTTCTCATGGGACACGAAATCGTCCATGACCGTTTCCCGGTCTTCGTCCTCGACGCTGGCGAGAATATCGACGTCCCCGATGGTTTCACAACGACGGCGAAGACTCCCGCACGGTTCCGAACGATGAACTCGGTCGTGTGAGGCGACAAATTCAAGAAAGGGTTCCGCCGCTTCTCGCGCTTCGTTGATCAGGAACCGCTGGCGATATTGCTTGATATGCTGAATTCCTTCCAGGATGTTCTCTTCCGTTTTCGGACCAAATCCGTCCAGTTCTCTGACCCGCTGTTCCTCAGCTGCCGATTCAAGCTCCTCGATCGAAGCACAATCCAGCTTCTCACGGAGGGTCTGAACCTTTCGGGGACCGAGCCCCGGAATGTCCATCATGTTAAGCACCCCTTCAGGAATCTCCTCCCGCAGGTTGTCATAGTATTCCAGCGAGCCGGTTTCGACCAGTTCCCGGATTTTTCCGGCAAGCCCCTCTCCAATGCCCTCCAGATCCTGGAGTTCTTCGTTTTCAACGACCGTTTCGAGGTCGGTGGTCAGCGATGAGATGGTTCGGGCCGCATCTTCGTAGGAGCGAACTTTGAAGGGATTCTCATCCTTGAGGGCGAGCATCCGGCCAATTTCTTCAAGAATGTCCGCAACCTCTTCCTTCTGCATGAGGATCTTCGACGATGAGTTCAAAAATAAAAATCAATCTTCATTTTTGTGATCCGCCTGCTCGTCCCGCCGGGCTTGATCCAGCAGGGCGTTGACGACGGCAGCCGCCACGGGAGAGCCTCCCTTTCTTCCTTTCGTGTAAATGGAGGGTACGGAAAGGTTGGCGAGTCGTTTTTTTGAATCCGCCGCTCCAACAAACCCGACGGGCACACCGATCACCACCTCGGGACGGATTCGCTCCTCGCGAATCGTGTGGACGAGGTGGTCAAGGGCCGTGGGGGCCATGCCGACCACGGCGATTCCCCGGTCGAGCTTCTCCCGACTTCGTTCAAACGCCGCACGTGAACAGGTGGTATTCTGCTGATTTGCGTGCTGACGGGTCTTTTTTTCTTTGATCCGACAGACAAGATTCCCCTCGAGAGCCTCAACGAGATCGTCCCGGATTCCCGCCCGCACCATGTGGGTATCGGTGACGATCGGTGCGCCACTCCGAAGGGCCCGAACCCCGTTCTTCACCGGATCGTTCCGAAATCGGAGTAGATCTCGAAACTCAAAATCCGCCGTAGCGTGGAGGACCCGGAGCAAAACGGATCGACGTTGTGCGGGAAGGTCAAGGGATCCCTCAAGCTCCTCCTCGATGATACGGAAGCTTTTTCGAAAGATCCTCCGACCGGCTTCCGGTATTCGATCCCCACACATGAACTCATTCCGAAGATGAAGAGTGGGTGCGCTGATAGAGAATGATGGTTTCTTTGTGGAAGTTAACTGGAGTCTTCTTCCGGATGTTCGTGTCCCGAATCTTCCTCCGGGTGTTCACTTCCACTATCCTCTTCCGGATGCTCACTGCCATTTTCTTCCGGATGTTCACTGCCATCCTCTTCCGGATGTTCATGTTCCTTGTCGGAATCCTTCGCCTTCCGATTACCGGCGGCTGAACCCTTATGTTTGTGGTCGCCCGCCGCAACCGGTTTACCGTCTTTCCACTTTATCAGTTCTTTCCCGTTCTTTTTGTGAAGGAGAATCCGGTCGAGGTCGAACGAGTCCCCGGATTTGGTCATGATGAAGTCGAAATCATACGTCGTTTCCTCGCCGCCCTCTGTGGTTTCGACAAAGTCACTGCAGACAAAATATTTGCCTTTGTCTTTGTCCAGCGGAACGGCTTTACTTCGATGGATTTTCTTGAGGGAAAGTTCTCCATCAAAGGTCAGGGATTCTCCGTGCAGGGTCTGAACGGGAAGGCTTCCTTCCTCGTCCAGCTGTTTGTTGATGTAATTTTCCACGGACGAGAGGAATTGCTTTTCGGTTTTATCCTGTTTTTTTGACGTTTCGGACGAGGATTTCGATTCGGATGTTTTTTCCTTGGACGATTTCGAGGTTTCAGACTCGTTGTTTTTCTTCTTACACGCCGGAAGACCGAACGAGACGGTCACGGCAAACACGAGTAGAATGATGATGTTTTTCTTCATGGTTTTTCTTATGAAAAAATGAATGAGAAAAAGGGTCAATCGAGCGCCGGGCATCACACCATTGATTCACGTGCAAAGACGTCTGCTGACAGCAGATTCGAATCCCCTCCACACCGGAATGTTGGAATATTCTAATGAATTTCACTGGGTATTGCAATCACAATCTCGAGAACCGAGAAATTCGCATGCTCAGTACCCCGCATCTCGATCAAGATCAGGAACGTGTTTGCAGGTCCGTCCTGACACGGCGAATTCGTCTTTACTGGGAATTAATTCGTTGGAATCGGTCGAACCTCCAGCAGCGCCGCCCCGATTCGAAGTCCACAGCCAAACGCCGTGAAGAGCAGGTTGTCTCCCGGGTCAAACCGTTCGTTCCGGTGTTCCTCGTCCAGAAGCAGGGGGATGGAAGCGGCGGACGTGTTGCCGCAGCGCGCAATATTGGTCAGCAGTGCCTCTTCCCTCAGGCCCAGCTGCCGCCGGACGGCATTCAGAATTTTGCGGTTTGCCTGATGGGGGAGAAACCAATCCACCTCGTTCGCGGTCCGCTTTTCTTCGTCCAGCACCTGTTGTCCGATCTCCACCTGCCGCTGGACGGCCTCTTTAAAG
Source organism: uncultured Planctomycetia bacterium (assembly GCA_964606115.1). Lineage (GTDB taxonomy): Bacteria > Planctomycetota > MHYJ01 > CAYXQY01 > CAYXQY01 > CAYXQY01. Next base: position 30,620 of record CAZSFH010000009.1, read on the forward strand.
ACGTTCCGGCCATTTTTCATTTGCATCAGGTGCCGTCCGTTTTCCCACGCTTCGGGGGTAAACGGTTCCCGGGAGCCTCCGGCCGGAACGTCGAGGGAATCCCGGCTTCCATCACTTTTGAGCCGGATATGACGGAGAACCGGTTCTTCGTTCCAGCCGCTCTGAACACGGGTGTTCCTGGAGCGAAG
>CAZSFH010000010.1:0-1154 GCA_964606115.1 uncultured Planctomycetia bacterium
ACGCCCCCCCCTTCTCCGTACTCATTCCGGCTCGCAATGAAGAAGATCGGATTGACCAGACTCTTGAATCACTTCGTACCGCCCCACATGAGCGGATGGAATTTCTGGTCTACGACGATCAATCGGAAGACGACACGGCCGAACGGGTTCGATCACACGCACGAGAAGACGACCGAGTGCGGCTTCTGAAGGGAAAAGCACTTCCGGACAACTGGAATGGAAAACAACACGCCTGCTGGCAGCTCTCGCGGGCCGCAAAGCACGATCGGTTGTGCTTTCTTGACGCGGATGTGCGACTGGACGGAACGCGACTCCCGGCGGTGCTCCGGGCGTTTGAAAACGATGAGAGCCTCCGGCTCCTGTCCGGATTCCCGCACCAGGAGACCCGGACGATCGGCGAAAAATTGTTGATCTCATTTATTAATTACATCCTGCTCGGGTTTCTTCCCATCTGGCTCATGCGGCGGACGACCTGGTCGGCCTTTGCCGCCGGATGCGGCCAGATCATGATCACCGATCGGGAAGCGTACGAGCAGGTGGACGGCCACCGTGCCATCCGGCAATCCCGGCACGACGGCATCACACTGCCGGCCGCCTACCGGCGGTGTGGATTTCGAACGGATCTATTTGATGCCTGTAGCGTAGCCCGGGTGCGCATGTACAACGGATTCCGGAAAACGTGGAACGGAATTGCGAAAAACGCAACGGAGGGAATTGCTCAACCGTTTGCGCTTCCGGTGTTTACAGTCTTCCTTCTCGGAGGTCAGGTCGGTCCCTTTTTATTATTGCCATGGGCACTGATCACGGGAGGAACCTCTTCGATCGCCGTGCCCGCATCCGCGGGGGCCATTTGCCTGGCTTACCTTCCGCGAATCTGGGGAGTTCTGCGATTCGATCAATCCGTCATCGGCGCCGTTTTGCACCCGGTGGGTGTCGTGCTTCTTCTGTGCAATCAATGGTTCGCCTTTCTTCGAGCGATCGCAGGGGGAGGTGTTTCGTGGAAAGGACGGTCGTACGACGACGGGTAAATCCTCGGTTCGCAGTGTGATGCGTGAACCGGAGCCGCGTCAACCCGGCGGCCCCCTGGACCCGAGCTAAGCTATCCCGGCCCGCCGGGCCGGACCAATAACACCCCACCCGATCCCACGATCCGG
>CAZSFH010000010.1:1164-17165 GCA_964606115.1 uncultured Planctomycetia bacterium
ACCCGTGACCGTCTTCCTGAAGTATCAGCCCGGCACTGATGCGGGCCGATTCGAAGATGGTGGGCAACCCGCTTCCCGGATGGGTTCCCCCACCTACCAGGTAACAGTCCGTAATTTCCTCGAACCGATTATGTGGGCGAAACATCAGCATCTGACTGACGTTATGGGCCATGTTGAACGTGGAACCTTCGTAAATACCCATGCGCTCCCAGTCGTCCGGCGTGATCATGCGCTCGACCTCGATATGCTCCCGGATATTTTCCACGTCCCCACGCTGCTCGGCCAGGTTCAAAGCCTTCTCACGGAACTCCTGTTTCTCCTCGTCCCAGTTGATGCCGGAGCGGTTGTTCGGGACCGGGGCAAGAATATAGATTGTCGACTTTCCCTCCGGTGCTAGCGAGGGATCGGTCACACACGCGTTCTGCACGTACATGGAGGGGTCGTCCGGAAGCTCCATTGTCTTTGAAATCTGGTCCACGTTCGTTTTGTAATCCTCGGACAGAAGAATATTGTGATGGGGGACGTCCGGGTAGGATCGATCCATGCCGAGGTACAGCATAAACGTGGAACAGGAGTATTTTGTGTCCTCAAGGGTCTCCGGCGTCCACGTTCCAAGCTCGGATTCAGGCATAAGGTGATGAACCGCATTCCCGAAATCGGCATTGATCACCACCCGATCCGCCTCCACCTCTTCGCCGTTCTCGAGACGCACTCCGGTCACCGTTCCCTCTTCGACCTGGAGTTGGTCGACGGGTTCATTTAAGTGCAGCTCCCCACCCGCAATCTGCATTGCGTTGGCCATTTCTTTGCTGATCTGGTTCAGGCCTCCGCGCGGATGCCAGATGCCCTGGCCGTGCTCGGCGTAGGGTATCATGCTGAAGATACCGGGACACTCCCACGGCGACATGCCGAGGTATTTCGATTGAAACGTAAACGCGATCTGCAAATCCCGTGAGTCGAAGTACCGGCCCATGTGATCCAGCATACTTTTATGGCCGTCAAGATAGGGCAGGGCATGAAAGATCTTTTTGGAAAACAGATCGAAGATGCTTTCGTAAGGAACCTGCAGACACGGTAAGAGTCGCTCGTATTTTGTCGCTTCTCGCTCCATGAACCGTTCAAATCCCTCCACGTCCTCCGGGAACAGCTTCTGAAGCTGCTCCCGGGTCCGATCCGGTTCCTTATGAGAGGGAAGGAATTCCCGGCCGTCACGAAATACCACCCGGTACATGGGATCCACCTCGAGCAGATCCAGGTAATCCTCAATCTCCCGCCCCGCAATTTCGAACATCTCCTCCAGAATCTCCGGCATCATTAAAAAGGTCGGCCCCACTTCAAACGTGAAACCATCGATTTCCAGGGACTGATTCCGCCCCCCCACCGTCTTTTCCTTTTCGTACATGCGCACGTCATATCCCTTTCCGGCGAGGATCATCCCGGCCGTGACTCCACCGGGACCGGCACCAATGATAACAATTCGATCATCGGAGGAGCTCATCTGTTCAACGGAGGGGAATTCACATCAATACACAAAAAATGAGTATGCGCAGCGGACCGAACCCGGGTGAATTCAAGACGTTTCCCGCTGTTATTGCCAGAATGAAAAACCATCATAAAAGAGAAAATGGAGGAAAAAGGATCGCTTTTGTCGGTTTTGTCCAGGAATCCCCATCGGACCGCTCGTCGTTCTTACTCAGCACACCACAACTTTTCAGACCGGGTCTAATCAGATCCCGTTGGAGATTTCTCCCGAAACCCTTCCCGGCGGCGCTTGGCTTTTTCCGTCTCCTCGCCACCGGGATTCCAATCCTCGGCCGGACCCTCATTCGTCGCCGAATCGTTCATTTCTTTATTTCCTTCCTGATTCTGAGTGGAATCCTCCGATGCCGGGGAAGAACGATGATCCCCGGTTTCTCGATCCGTTGTCGAGTCGTCGGTTGAGGTCCCGGAAGCCGACGACTCGTCAATCGAATCCGATTTTGATTTTGATGGCCCATCCGTATCACTGCCAACGATCTGTTGATAGGTCCGTTTCACGAGATCCACCCCGCCGAAATAGTAAAATCCCCCTCCGGCAGCCGCCAGAACGGGAAGGAGGAAGGTCATGAAATAAATCAGCTTAATCCGGGCCCCAATTTTTGCGAGTCTGGAATTTAATTTTCGCAGTTCCCGCTTGATCTCACGCTGATCAGCTTCAGATGCCATGGTATAAACGAACAATTTTTAGAGGAATGACAGCACATGAGAGGAGACTCCGTTCGACCGTCGCCATTCATACAAAATGATATTTTCTTGAATGTAAGAACTTATTTCAAGCACAGGTTTGACTTGAAATCAGGATGCAGAGCTTAGGAAACTCGTGTCGGGACGATGCGTTTTGAGCGGGAACCGAATCCGATACCGCACAGAAAACCAGGAAAAACAACGCCGCGAGGCAACCGCGAGAGAGCACATTGTTCGGGCGTCAGGCCTTCATTCAGGCTGAGAGAAAGAGACAGCAACAACGGATCCGATTAGCGTGACCACGCGAAAAGTTTTGATCAGTCACTATTTTTCCTTGCAAATTGTAAGGAACGAAGGTACTTCTTCGCTTCCTTCTCCGAGAACCGGTCGGGTTTAGCCTGGTAATAAAGTTGATACAGTCTTTGATCGACCAGCAGAATTCGACCCCAACCTTCTCGCTCCCCCTGGTTCTCCCAATCGTGCACCGAATACTGAAAGTCGATAGCCTTTACCCCCTGAAAATGACGCGGGGATCTCCCCGATCGCCTGATCGGTATCCTCCGGAATCTTCATCGCCTTCCCGCAGGACTCACAATCCACCCGCTGACTGGAAACGGGATTTTTCACCTCGGTCAACGCCGAACAGTGCGGACATTGAAAAACGCTCATCTCCCCCTTCCTGTGAAACTGCTAAACACCCTCTCTTCATGTTGGTAAGACATCCGATCGGGGTTGATAAATCCAGTGTTAAAAAGAAATTGGGGCCCAGCTCACAAGACCCTGCCCGAAAAGGTAATGTATACCTCAGCGGGCTCACTGTTTTTCACACCATGCGTTAAATTTCTCCTTGAACTCCTGTTTCGAAAGGGCCATGAAATTCCAAAGGGGACACGGTGGATCTCCTTTGTGTGAGATTTTCAGATAATCCAAGAAATCGGAGCGATATTTCCGATCGTCGGCTTCCATGCAGAAATACGTGAGGGCCGCGGCGGCGGTATAGGGCCCCCCTTTTTTTCTTTTTTTCGCCGCTTCGACGGCACGACTCCAGTCTGAAAAGGATTGCAGCGATAACAGTCTGTCCAGTGACATCTGCTTCTCCTGTTTGCGATGGTGCATGTACATCCTCACTTTCCGACTCTTTCCGAACTCCAGTTCGCCGAACCGGTTATATTCGGGGGCCTCGGAATACGTTGCGATCCCTTCCTCGAGCCAGGCGGCCACCCGGGCGCCGCGGCCGCCGGGGGAAAACTGGTCGAAAATCTGGTGCGTGAACTCGTGATACATCGTGGAGGGATCACTTCCGTAAAAATAAGAGGTTTCTTCTCGACCGGAGTAAAGCCCCGCGGACCATTTCGGGGCCCGGGGAACGTTATCGAGAAACGTGTCCTTGTTTACGAAGATTCGAATACGCAAAGGAGGGTGTTTCTTGAGACCGAAGATAAGCTTATAAGAACTCTGGCCTTCACTGAAAAACTCGGAGTACACGGCGAAAATTTTTCGATAAAACTGTTCCAGCTTTTTCGCCAGTTTGACGAGCTTAAGAATATCGATGTTCGCAACCAGCTTCAGGTGTTCCGTACGTAATTCCCATGGACGGTTCACGGAACGATGATACTTATTTAACTCGTCCCGTGACCCCCATTTCTTCTGCTTGATGTCATAATATTGACCGTTCTTATAACGATCGAGGTGTTTTTGAACCACCCAGCCGAACCGTTCATGCCAGACGACTCCTTTACGAGCAAGCTTATAAGCGAACGGATTCAGCCATTTCCCCTTGTGCTTTCTTTGCTGAAGGGCGTTACGAACTTTCCGGTTGTCCGGGTCAAGAGCTAAGATGAGCTGAAGAAATTCGTACGCGTAACGATTGACCCTGAACTTGATTGCACGATTCACAAGCTGTCGCAGAGGTTCCAGCACCCGCACGATTTCTTGATGATACCGATCCTCCCAGGACCGACGGTTTCCTGCGCCCCCGGACACGTCCTGCAGGGTATTCAACTTCTTCTTCAGCCTGTCAACGTCCTCGTAAGGAAGCCGGGATAACCCGTCCAGAATCTGTCTCAGATCCTCCTTCTGTTCCCTGACGCGTTTTTCTTTCGCCCTGGAAAGGAGATCCTTAAAAATCCCTTCCAGTTTTTTCGCAAACTCCTTTCGCTTCTCCTGAACCCGTTTTCGAAGAGCAGCACGTCTCTGTTGTACCTGTTTGCGTTTTTCGATGAATCGATCACAGGGAGCACCTCGGGCGGAGCGAAGCGAAACCAGCAAACCTCCACAGAGAAAAAGCAGAAGGACAATCGATGGATATTGAAAGCGGCGATCGGCCGTATTTCCGCTGCGGATAACGTTCATATGATGCAGACCATAAAAAACGTTTGTCTTTAATATCTAATAAAATTTGAAAACGATACGCTTTATCAATTATACAGGAAGATCGCGGATTTGAAAAGATTTTTTCGCATTTCTTCTAACAAGGCGGGACCCGATGAACAATATTCGCTTGACCTCCCTACTTCTGCTCCTTTCTCTTCTGATCATACCGCTGAGTTCCTGTGATCGGAAGGAACCCCGAACGGATCTGGACACGTCCTTTGAATCCAACCCGATGTTTGATGGGTGGACCCCGGTCGCCCAGCACCAGTTTATGGAAACCAATTCGTGGACGCCTCCCGACAAAAAGGAAAACACCCCGGGATATATCACCAGTAAAAAAGGACGCTGGCACTCGCCGACACTGAAGGTGGATCCCTTTCAGTATTACCGGCTCGTCCTGGAAACACGAACGCCGGAGAGGGCCTTCTGGGCGGTCAAATTTTATAATAACCGGGCCGAAATCGATTCCGCGGACGTGTACTCCGATATCTTCGCCAGCGAATCATGGCGAAAAGACGAATTTGTCTTTATGGCGGAGAAGGAATCGGCCGGTGTCAACCTGTTTGTCAAGAAAAAAGGAAAAGAAAAACCACCCGTCGACGTGAGCCGGGTAAAAATTGAACCCATTTCGGACAAAAACGTCCTTAACTGGGCGGACACCCTGTATGAAGAACTGCCTGAACTTAACTATGAACCGCCGGCGGAACGACATTCCAAAATCCAGAGCACCATTCAAAAATTGAAGAACGGAAAACAGGTGGATATCGTCATGCTGGGGGACAGTATTGCCAATGATATGTCCAATGGCACACCGGATATCCTGCTGGAACGAGCCTATCCGAAGGCTGACGTCCGCTGGATCAGCTCGGTAGCCAGCGGAAAAGGAGCATGGTATTACAAAAAGAAGAATCGAGTTCAGGAATACGTGATACGACACGATCCCGATCTCCTGATCATCGGTGGCGTCAGTCACCGGGCGGATACAGACTCCATACAGACCGTGATCGAACAGGTTCGTGCCAAAATTGATCCGGACATTCTTGTGATCCCCGGCGTAATTACACCCCTTGCCGAAAGTGAAGGGTGGATTAAGGGACTGGCACGAAAATCGGATATGACCCGGGAAGAAGCAAGGAAAGCGCTTGAGACGTTTCCCGAACGGTTGAAAGAAAAGGCGAAGGAACTGGACGTGGAATTTGCCAATGTCCGCAATGCTTGGGATCAATATATTGAAGCCAGTGAGAAACCCCGTGAATGGTTCATGAGAGACGGTATTCACGGAAACGTTCGGGGAAAACAGATTGCCGCACGGATTCTCATTCGGTACCTGTCCCCCCCGGAAAACAATTAATCCGTTCGCCGCGCTGACCGCACAAAAAATTTCATAGCGGCCGCTTGAAAGCCCCTCGTTAAATAGTTCCATTTTCTCAAAACCATTCATGTTTCAAACAATCCGACGTTCGGCTTTTCTATTTTGCCTCACTCTTTTTCTTTATATTCCCCTCTCTCTTCCGGCGCTGGAAACGCCCGGAATCTTCACCGACCACATGGTGCTTCAGAGAGACAAACCGGTGGTCGTCTGGGGATCGGGGAACCCCGGCGCAACCGTGACGGTCTCTTTTGCCGGTCAGACAAAAGAAGGAACGGTGAACGAAGATGGGAAATGGACGTTAAAACTGGATCCCCTCAAAGCCTCTTTTACACCACGCACACTGAAAATCATCTCTTCCGCTGCCAACAGCGCGAAAACATTCCGAAACGTGCTTGTCGGTGAGGTCTGGCTGTTCTCCGGACAATCAAACATGGGGATGAACGTGAAAGGCGTGGAGAAAAAGCTGAAGGAAGATCCTCCTCGTGATCTGGCGAACCGAGATCTTGGGGACATACGTTTCTTTTCGCCTCCCGCCCGGGACGGTCCCCTGCAAGTTCAATGGACTGTTTCCACCCCGAAAAACGTCGCCAGCCGGTCCGCGGTCGCATTCTATTCCGCCCGAGCCCTGCTCCGCGACATGAACGTTCCGGTCGGTATGATCGTCTGTGCGAAAGGCGGAACCATGCTTCAAACCTGGGTGAGTAAAACCGGATTCGAGAACCATCCGGAACTGAAAAAACAGATCGTCGACGCCTGGGAGCGAACTGCGACGGAATCGTACCTGTCCGAGCTCATGGGAGAGGCCTGGAAAAAGAAAAAGAAGAAGACGGACGGAGACGTGAAAAAAGCGATTCGGAAGACCATGGGTCCGGGCGGTCAGAAACCATCGATCAACTTTCGACGCACGAACATGGCCCAGATTGCTCCGTACACGCTGAGAGGATTTACGTGGTACCAGGGAGAATCCAACGCGTGGGGGTTTGCCATCGCGGAACGGTACCGTCGCGAATTGCGCATGCTGGTGGCCGACTGGCGTCGTCTATGGGGAAAACAGGACCTTCCTTTCGTCCCCATCGAACTCCCTCATTATCCTACTAAAAAACGTTCCGATTACCGTCCGCTCGTGTCTCCCTGGTGCATCGTGATCGACGCACAACGGCGAATCAAGAATGACCGGCCGTCCGTGTTTCCTCTCGTAACCATCGATCTGGGAGCACACGGAGACATTCATCCGCCTTACAAAAAACCCATCGGAGATCGCTGGAGCCGCCTTATTCAGAACAAAATACACGGTAAAAACGTGGTTCCACGCGGACCGGTCTTCGACTCCATGAAGAAAAAGAATGGAAAACTGCACCTGACCTTCAATCACACGCATGGTGGGCTCGTTACAAAGGAGGTCCCTCCTTCGGCCGCACGAGCCGACCGGGTAGAAGGATTTCTGATTGCCGGCAAGGACCGTTTTTTCGTCCGGGCCAGAGCGAAAATTCGGGACGATGACACCATTGTCTGCTGGAGTGATCGAGTTGAAGATCCGGTGGCGGTCCGGTACGCCTTCTCCAACCGAACCATTTTCAACCTTTACAACGAAGCCGGATTACCGGCCGGACCGTTTCGCACGGACGACTGGTCCCCGGACACACCTGCCCGTGAACAGAAATCCCTTCCCTCCTCCCGACTCCGAAATCCGCCGTCTATAGACGGTACACTTAACGATCCCGCCTGGAAAAACGCCTCGTCCCTTTCCGGACTTCAACGCTTCTTCTCGTACCGCTCTTCCGAATACCCCACGCAGGTCATGATCCGCTGGGACAACAGTCATCTTTACGCGGGATTTGTCTGCAAACAACCCCTGGATGAGCTCCGGGCAAAAGCTCAAAAACGGGATGAAAAGAAACTGTGGCGCGATGACAATGTACAGCTGTTCCTGGACGTAAACCACGATCGGAAGACCTACAAACGTTTTGCTATCAATCCAGAAGGTACGGTGGCGGACGGTCAGGGATTCAACGACTGGCAGTCGGAAAACAGGTTGTATCATCAGGGTTTACTCAAGTTTTACAGGGACATGAAATTTGAACCGAACATGAAGCTTACCGTCGCGACCGGTAAAACGAACGGTGCCTGGACGGTGGAGCTCGCAATCCCGTGGTCAAGCCTTGGCTTCGATACAGCTCCGGACCCCGGGACGTCGATGGGCCTGCAGGTCACGAGAACACACGCCGGCTCCGAGGAGCGAACCGAGTGGGCGACGACCGGACGAGATTATAACGTGGGGGCCGTTCTACCGTTCTTCGCCGGAAAATGGGGATACGTCGAAGGACGGCGGCTCTATCACGGTGTCGGTCGGTTCGGCACCCTTCATCTCAAGAAATAATCCTGATCTCAGACTTGATACTTCCAATGATATCCATTATATTTCCTACTTCTGTGAATATCCTCTCATTTTGTTCGTACCTCTTACCCTGACGGATAGTCGGATGGAAAACACCAGTAACATTTTGATGGAATTTGGGAAACGTGTACGTTTGTTTCGGAAGAAAAAAAACTGGACGCTCGAAGATCTTGCCGCGGAGAGTGGTCTTCATCCCTCTTCGATTTCCCAGGTCGAGCGCGGGGAGCGAAATTTGACTCTCAAGAATCTTTCCCGCCTCGCCGAAGGGCTTGAGGTGGACCCATATCAACTTCTCCTGTACGAATCGGAGGAGGTCATGGAAGAAGAGGAAGCGTCCAAATTCAAAGTAAAGGAAATGTTTGAGAATGCCCCCTCCGCCAAAAAGGAACTACTCTTCAATCTTTCCCGGATTCTTCTTGAATGGCAACCTTCAGAGCAGCACAACGAGGAATAACGGTTCTTTCTTGAGAAGCTGTTGATTGCTGAAGGCTGCTGTCTCCTTCCGGAGTATTTATGAAACGGTCCAGCAGCTACTATTACAGGATCGGTTTTTATGTCCTGATCGCCCTTGTCCTCCTTGATGCCTATTCCCTCATTGGATATTTCTCCCGGGGAGAGCGGGTTCGGTCCGTGTTGACCCGTCACCTTGGATCCACCTTTACCTTCGACCGTCACCGGTTTCGAATTTTTCAGGGTCTGACCCTGACTAATTTTCGCCTCTACTCCTCCCCGTCCAAAGAGCCGCAAACACTACTTTTTCAAACTGAACGAGCCCGGATCCGTTTCAACCTGTTCCATCTTCTGGAAGGAAAAACAACGCCGAGCGAGATCACGATCCGGAACCCGGAAGTGACTTTGAAACAAAACGATAAGGGGGAATTGAACCTCCAGAAATTTATCGAACAAATTCCCCCCATCAAAACGGACGAAGGAACGGGTCTGAAGACCAATATTTCCGTGGTGGATGGCACACTTCACCTTCAAAATATGCCGTTCCTTCTCGCCCCGGGAAAAGAAATCCGGCCGATGGACGTGAACCTGGACATTCGTCCCATCCGGGATGGCAGTGGATTCATTTTGGACGGAGCCGGTCGGGATCGGTCGCTGGGCCTGGTGAGTGTTCAGGGGCGATACCGGGACCAGCACCTCCGCCTGAACATCACGTGCGATCACTTTGAGGTCGGATCAGAACTCGTCAACACCTTTGCCCGGGATCTACGAGAAAAATGGCAAAAATATCAATTGGCCGGCCCTGCCACGCTTTCGTATCAGCTGGACTATGACGCTTCGGAAGCGAACGGAACAAATCCACTTTCCCAGAAACTGACCGTGTCTGCTCATGGAATGAGGGCATCCTTTGCTGATTTCCCGTATACAGTCACCGACCTTTACGGCCGTATCATGTTCCAACCGGAGCGAATCGAGTTCGGCCTTCGGAGTGAGAACAACGACCAGTTCATCCGGGTGAATGGATCAGTGGAAGGCTACGAGGACACGAGTGCGCTGAACGTGGCCATACACGCCGAACAGCTTCCGATTGACCAGAAACTATACGCAGCGCTCGAACCGGATATTCGCACGTTCATCAAATCCCTCAACCTATCCGGAACGGCCAATGCCAACGGTTACATCAGTCGTCCGGCGGGAAAGGAAGAGGTCGATTATACCATTCGGATTCATCCGAAGGAGGTGTCTGGCCGGTTCGACGAGTTTCCTTATCCCGTAAAAAACCTCAGCGGAACCGTCATTGTAAAACCCAATCGGATTCGCCTCGAACAGTTGACCGGAATCCCCAATCTTGAGAAGGCGCCCGAAAACGCTTCGATCTCGCTTAACGGTTCCCTCTCCCTGAAGGAGGATTCGGACGACGAGCTGGAGGAGAGCACGTCCTCATCCGATACCAGCAAAAAGGCATTTCATCCTGCTTATCACCTGGAGATTCAAGGGACCGAAATCCCGTTCGACCCCACTCTGAAATCAATGCTCCCCCCTGTCGTCCGGAATGTCTGGAACCAGCTTCATCCCGACGGAACCGGATCCGTTGACTGGAAACTAACCCGATCCGAACAACAGGAGGACGTTCAGCATGACCTGCACGTGACGCTGAAGAACTGTCTCCTTCATCCCGAACGATTTCAGAATGCCATCCAGAATATCCAGGCAAACATAAAATTTTCAGGCGGGGATATTTCCCTGTCGGAGGTCTCGGGCAACTGGAATGAGGGAACATTGAACATTCATCAGGGCCGGATCCATCTGGATCCCTCTTCAGAATCGTTTGGCACCTTCCAAATCTCCGGCGTAAACCTGAGGGTGACCCCCCCTCTTCAGGAACTCGTCTTTCAGGATCCCGATCTCGTAAGTGCCGTGAAAAACAGGGGAAAGGTCGACTTCCGGGGACAGATCAACTGGTCCAGGAATCAGGAAGATAATGACCTGGAGTACCAGGTGGTGGCAAACGTTGATGGTATGCAGATCGAACGAGTCTTAACCTTTTCCGAAATCCGGGGAAAGGTAACGTTAAAAGGAGATGTGGTTCGGCAAGGTGATCAGGCCCACAACGTTCTCTCGGGGGGCATTAACCTGGACCACCTCATGGTAGAACAAGTCCCACTCCGGACGTTTCAGGCGAACTTTCTGACTGATGAAGGGAAAGTACTTATAAATGATTTCAGAGGGCAGCTCACGGGGGGATCGATAAAAGAAGGTTCATTAACGTACCTCACCGATCAGAAGACGTTCAACGGTAAACTTGAGGCTCGGGACCTGAAACTGCAGGAGCTGCTCTCTCAACTGGGCATGGACGAGAAAAACCTGAGCGGTCATCTCAGCGGGAGTCTTCAGCTGAGCGGCAAGACATCGGACCGTTCGAGCTGGAGCGGCTCCGGGAAACTCGAGCTTCGAAACGCGCTTCTCTGGAAACTCCCGGTTTTCCTCTCCGTCTTTAATAACCTCAGTCTTTCCAGACAGACCCCGTTTACGACCGGTGAAGTAAAATACCGAATTCAGAACGAGCAAGTTCAGATCCGCCGGATGAAATTCGAGTCGGACACGGCCCGTCTGCTTGCACGGGGCCGCGTGGGATTTGACGGCAATCTAAAATTAAACCTGCAGACCGAAAACACGAATTCACCCACGATCCCCGTCGTTGGATGGTTTTACAATCAGATCACCAAAAACCTGGTCACCCTCCAGGCGACCGGGACTCTCCAGAATCCGTCCGTGAGCGTGACTCCGCTCCCCTTTCTTTTTAAAGAGAACCTGAATGACTGATTCAATCCAAAAAGAAATTAACAATACGGACGAACTCCAGCCCAAACGCTGGATGAAAAGGGCCCTCGAACTCGCCGAAAAGGGAAAAGGCCTCGTACAGCCCAACCCCATGGTGGGAGCCGTCCTCGTTCAGGACAAGAAAAAAATTGGCGAAGGATATCATCGCTCTCACGGCGAGGCTCACGCGGAAATCGAAGCCCTGAAGAACGCCGATTCGAACGTGGAAGGAGCAACTTTATATCTAAACCTGGAGCCCTGCTGTGTTTCCGGAAAAACCCCTCCCTGCACAGAGGCGCTGATCGAAGCCGGGATCTCCCGGGTTGTGGCCGCCATGCCGGACCCGAACCCGGACATCCATGGGAAAGGATTCGAAGAACTACGGGAACACGGCATTCAAGTGGATGTCGGACTCTGCAAAAAAGAAGCACTTCTGGTGAATCGACGTTTTCTGACGTTCCAGATGAAGAGACGGTCTTATATTGTCGCCAAATGGGCGATGAGTTTTGACGGAAAGATTGCCACCCACACCGGGGATTCCAAGTGGATTACCTCCTCACGTGCCCGGCGACGGGCCCGATCACTTCGTGTGGACGAAGGCGCCGTGATGGTCGGCATCGGAACGGTCATCGAAGACAACCCCACCCTCCTCGGTCCCGATGAGGACGGTCCGCATCCGATCCGAATCATCGTGGACTCCCGGCTCCGGTTACCGCCCGGCTACGATATCGTTCACACAACGGAGCAGACCCGGACCATCGTGGCCACCGTGAAGGGAGCAAACGAACAGAAGGCGAATCAGCTTCGGGATCAGGGCGTGGAAATTCTGGAGGTGCCGGGTAACGAGCGGCGGGTCGATTTTGATCAATTGACCTCCGCACTTGCGCAAAAAGGAATTCAATCCATTCTGGTAGAAGGGGGCGGAACCCTTCTTGGTTCCGCCTTTGAACAGGACTTAATCGACGAGGTCAAGGTGTTCATTGCACCGAAGATCATTGGTGGCGAGGAAGCCGTTACGCCCGTGGAGGGAAAAGGAATCCAGAAAGTGAAGGAAGCGCCGGACCTCAAACACGTCCGTATGGAATGGATGGAACCGGACCTTCTTCTCAAAGCACTGTACCGTGAACCTCCTCATATTGACGAATAGGAGACTGCCGAGAAGACCATGAGCTTTGGCCTGATCTGTGGAACAAGCCTGCTGGATTCAAATCTTTTCGGGGACCTTTCAGTTCAGAACGTTTCCACTGAACGCCGTCAGGTGGAGGTACGGAAAGGGGACGGCTTTTACGTGCTCCAGCGTCACGACTCCCCCGAAGGATACCGCGCCCCGCACGAAATTGATCATCAATCAAACATACTAGCGCTGGAGAAACTCAATGTGGATCAAGTCATGGGAATCCATTCCGTCGGCACACTGACCAACCAGATTCCTCCCGGGACCTTCGCCATACCGCACGATTTTTTAAACCTCTGGCAAACTTATACGTTTTACCCGGATCGCCGCGGGCATTCCGTAGCTGCCTTTGATAACGTCCTCCGGAAACGAATTCGCGAAGCGTTAAAACAAAAAAACATTGGATTTTCCGAAGAAGCCGTTTACGTTCAGACACGGGGGCCACGATTCGAAACCCCCGCGGAGGGGCGACTGCTAGCAGAATTTGGAGATATCGTCGGTATGACGGCGGCAGCGGAAGTGATTCTGGCGAGTGAACGGGATCTGCCGTATGCCTCCCTTTGCTCGATTGACAATTTCGTGAACGGTATAGAGGGAACCGCCGTGGACTATCAATCATTTCAAGAACAGGTCAAACAGCATCGTTCGAGGGTGGTTTACGCAGTGGAAGGATTGCTCGATGAATTCCGTTCATGAACGGTTTTCCCCGTCAAAAAACAAAACCGCCCCAAAAAACACGAGATGACCGTTCCGCCAGGATTGATTTCCCGAACGATATTCCGATAAAATTACCTATCTGGACCGGATCAGGATAAGAGGTTTTTAATCGATCCAGGGAACGTATCATACGGTTCTCATCATCGCCTCGATTGTTCGCCGGTCGGATTCTCAAATCAAGACCCTGGAATCGATCCCTTAAAAAAACATTACAATATTCTCCATTTCCCGTCTGATCGCCCATGTCCGGATCCTCACACTCGTCAATGGTGCGGAACGATGCCAACCGGGAGCAGATCAAAGCGTATTTCGAATCGCTGTTTCAGACGTTCGAAAGGCCCCCTTCCGAATGCTCACCGGAAGAGCTTCTTGAAGAAATCGTTGATATCACAATTGATTGGATCGGAGCGGACAAAGGATTTATCGGTCTGATCCCGCCGGAAGAACATCAGCGAAAACTCTTTAAATCGGGGCCCGAATTGGAGGGGATCCAGATTGCACGATCAGCCAAACGCGAGCCATGTCATGACAATAGGACTCCTTTCCTGAACTATATTACGCAATGGACCCTTCAGGAGGATCAGACCCTTCACAACCCGGATCCGAAACAACGGTTATCCTCCCCAAACAAAAAGCTTCTTTCATGGTTTGACAGCAGACAAATTCTGTCCATTCCAGTTCAGCTCGACGGAAATACGATCGGGACCCTCATCCTGATGAAACAATCAGAAGACACCCCCCCCTTGCGGGAACAGGACGAAAGGATATTGAGCGGGTTTGCCGAAATCACCGCAGTCCCGCTATACAACAAAATTCTCCAGGAACGTTCGGTGCGTGATCTGCGTACCGGTCTCTACACACATCATTATTTTCAAAAACGCCTGAGCGAGGAATTGAACCGATCTATTCGACAGGACGAACCCATATCATTACTTCTCCTCGAAGTAGACAACTACCGGCAGATTAATGACGTTCTCGGAATCAATGGAGCAGGCCGGCTCCTGGAAAAAACCAGTTCCGTTCTGAACAATACGCTCCGTGAATACGACGTTATGGCCAGGCGGAAAACGATCACAGGTCGTTTCGGTCGGGATCAGTTCGAGGTCCTTCTCCCGGAAGTGAAACGGAAGGAAGCCCTGAAGGCGGCTGAACGCATCCTGGAAAAAATCCGAACTGAGGAGTTCGAGATAAACGGAGAAACGATGGATATCTCAATGAGCATTGGAATCTCAAACATCCCCCGGGACGCCGAGGACGAGCAATCTCTATTCGACACGGCCACCGAAGCACTTACGGAAGCGAAACGGGAAAGGGGAAACACCATTCGAACGATCGACGACCGGGAATCCGAACCGGCGAAAGATACGGAAATTATCCTTCCGGACCCGACATCTGAAATGGTGATTTCCAAACACAAACTCGTCCTGTATTCCGCCCTATCCAGCATCATAGAATCCGGGCTGGATCTGGAGGAAATGCTCGACATTACATTGAAAGCCGTGGTCCGGATGACTCGTGCTCGGAGTGGATACGTCCTGATCAAGGACGAACACGGAAACCTGGAAACGGCTGCGGGCCGGTTTGCTGAAGGATTTAAGAAATATGCCGATCAGAACGAGTTCCGGGATATGGTAAGTTTTCCACTCGTTCACCGGGTAATCGACAAGAACGAAGGTGTCCTCGCTAAGGATGCAGGTGAACACGAGGATCTGTCCGACAAGAAAGTGGGGACCGACAGCGCCGAGGACCTTCGATCCGTTCTCTGTGTCCCGGTCCGAGCGGGAGACGAAGTGATCGGGGCCATCTACCTCGAAAATTCCTCGGTCGCCCGTCGATTCAGCAAGGAAGATTTTTCGATCGTCAATGCGCTTTCTCGGGAAATCGCCGGCCCGCTCCAGAAGGCAAGACAGTATGAGCAGCAGAAAGAAGAGCTGAAACAGGTTCGAAAGAAAGTACGAAAACGTCAACAGGATCCCAATTCACGCTATCCGTACGACCAGATCGTCGGTAAATCCCCGGTCATGCAGGACGTGTTCCGCATGCTGGATCGCATCAGCCCAACGGAACTGAACGTCGTTGTCGAGGGAGATACGGGAACGGGAAAAGAACTTGCCGCTCGGGCAATCCACTACAACGGCCCACGCTCCGAGGAACCGTTTCTCGCCGTCAACTGCGCGCGATTTTCCGAAGGTCTTCTTGAAAGTGAACTCTTCGGTCACAAAAAGGGAGCGTTTACCGGTGCACAGCAGGACAAACGGGGATTGTTCGAACAGGCGGATCAGGGAACGTTGTTCCTGGATGAGATCGGGGATATGAGCCCGTCCATGCAGGCCAAACTTCTTCGAGTACTGGAAAACGGCGAAGTGAGGCGAATCGGGGAAGAAAAAGTTCGTAACGTGGATGTGCGACTGATCTGCGCCACGAACCAGCGATTACGCTCACTTATTGAGGAAGGACAGTTCCGGGATGACCTGTTG
>CAZSFH010000010.1:17175-30585 GCA_964606115.1 uncultured Planctomycetia bacterium
CGACGAGAGGGAGCACGAACTCGACGAACGAGAGGAGCGGCTCGACGAACGGCGTGAGGATATACCACTTCTTGTCGACCATTTTCTTGAGGAAATTGCCCGGGAACGGGGTGAGGAACCAAGAGATATAACGGATCCCGTTCTGGATGAACTCTTAAGGATGGAATGGCCGGGAAACGTACGTGAACTTCGCAAAGTAGTTCGTCGAATGGTCCTTTTCGCTGGAGACCAGGACACCATCAACGAAAAGGTGTTCCAGGAAACGATCAGCAGTCGATCCGATCAACAGGATGACCAGGACCGTTCAAAAGCCAATTCCTTTTCAGAACCCCTTCTTCAGGACAATGAGGACGACAAACCCCTTCCCTCCCTTGACCAGCTGGAAGAACAGGCTATACGTAAAACACTGAACCACACCGAAGGGGACACAAAAAAAGCCGCCAACCTCCTCGGCATCGCCCGCTCAACACTCTACAATAAAATCAATGAATACAACATCGATCTTAATTCCTGAACGATTACATATAATAGAAAATAGAATACCCTTTGTTCCAAATTCTGGAATAAATAATTTATCTCCCAGAAACTCGGCAAAAAATTTTTTTTAATAATAAATTCAATTCTATTCTTTTATTATATTCGTTGTTTTGAGGTTTGGAATAGGATTTGCATAATATATAGTGATCAACAAAGAGGGCATCAATCCTGCAATGATATCTCCCGGAATTCCGGGATAAAAAGTTTTACAACTGAGAACTCGGGGGTTCGCAGTCGGCGTGGAAACCGCCGTTGTAGTGCGCGCTGTTTAACAGCGCGCACTACACTTTTTTTTTGCCCCTCCAACCTTCCTTCCTGCTCTCCTGCCCCTCCCGCCCCTGTAAATCTTTTTAGCATGCCGTCTCGAAATGTACGCGGCTTCAGGTGCATTCTTTCGGCGAAGGTCCCGGAATTTTGAGACGGCAATGCCGGCTTACATGCATTGCTGGTAAAAAAGGACACCGCGGGCGTCAATCGGAGGCAAAACGGCCGGTCTGTGGCTTGATGCGGCAATGGCCCGAGAAACGAGGAAGACTCGAGGTAAAAGAGCATCGTTGATGACGAGTGACACGAAGCCATGCCAGATATTAGGCCCCCATCCGTAGACGACCGAACCGTCCCGGTGCGGTCTTAAGCTCCCCCAACAAAAACCTGTTTACTACCGCCATCGTAAGCAATTCCTGCACGGAAACTGGCTCTATCGTGTAGACCGGGTACTGCCCTTCGAGGGCCTTCCTGACCTAAGAAAAAATTCGATATTCGAGTTTTTCGAAAACGGGCCATCCGGGCATGGTTTTTTTCATCAGTCTCGTGGACTCTATCTGAAATGGGAGTTTACACTCCCTGAGATTTCTTAGGCAGCAGATCGTCCGCTGAGTACTCATCCGAACCGAAGGGCGCAAAAGCAAAGGGATGTCTTAAACGGCATGCACTCCTTTTTCAGGAACGGGCCGTTGTTCGGTTAGAAACTGCGGATTCGTTCCAGGATGATCCCTGAGGAAATGAATAAATGAGGGGAAATTTCTACTGATGGAAAACCTGCTTCCCCTGTCTGAAAAACGTTACCTCGCCACTGTGATTCAAAACTTCTTTTACACCATCTACCAGGCCAAGAATACCAAGATCCGAGGTTTGACCATTCTTTTTGTGACGGTACACCCGGCCGGTATCAAGCACGAATCCCTCGGACACCTCTTCATAATTCCGGTTGTATATATAATATACGGCCCTGGACCCCGGTTTATTGGCAGGCTGTAAAACGTGTTTTTCAAGAAATCCTAACACCCGGGTTCGGTCCCCGGCCCGAATTTCCTCTTTCCAGACCACTCGCTCCGACTGTTCATCGGGCGTCGTGGGATATCCTCGAACTCCTTCCCTGGGCGTCGAACAGGCCGAGAACAGCACAGCCGGCAGTACGAAAATAATCGACACCAAATATGTTGAAAATTGGACACGTTCCATAGCTACGATTATTTTATAACATGCGCAAACAAATCACAAAGAATCCCCCTCCATTTCACCTGGAGGATCTTCATTTATGGGTCCGACTTCGTTTGGACTGTTCCCGGATACGCTTAAGAACCGGTTTTACACCGATTCCCGATCGTCCTTCGGGTAACTTGATCGATCCATGCTCGGTCAGTTCGAATTCCGGTTCCACAAGATCTTCCGGGAAATAACGCTGGCTCTCCGATAAATCCCCGGGAAGTTGAAACCTCGGAAGACTCGCGAGACCCACGTTATGGGCCCGGCCGATCCCGGTTTCAAGAAGGCCTCCACAGAACACGTCCAGTCCCGATTCCTCGCAAAATTTATACACGTCAAGAGCATGAAGAGGACCGCCGAGCCGGGGGGATTTAATGTTGATGATCCGACAGCTGTTCAGCTGTCGGGCCAGCTGGGCGTCCTGGAACGTTTCAATACTCTCATCGAGACAGATGGGGGTCTCGATCTTTTCCTGGAGTGCGGCGTGTGCGGTGAAATCCCTTGGGCCAAACGGTTGCTCCAGCATAAGCAGATCAAACGAATCAATTTGTTGAAGCAGGGAGATATCCGTTTGGTCGTATCCGCCATTTCCGTCCACCATCAGATCGATCTCCGGAAACGCCTCCCGTACCTCCCGGAGGAGATCAATGTCGGAACCGGGTTCGATCTTTAACTTAATCCGAAGATATCCCAGTTCAAGCGCGCTTTGAATACGATCAAACAGGTCATCTCGATCTTCTTTTAATCCAATGCTGATCCCGGCGTAGGCTTCATTTCGGGGTGCCCCGTAAAACGTGCCGAGCAGCTCCCCCCGCTGTTTTGCGGCCAGATCCACAAGTCCCATCAAAACGGCGCCCCGTGCCATATGGTGGCCGCGGATAAACGGAATACAATCATGCCATTCTTCATAACTCCGAGGAGCACATTCAACCAGGGTGGGTGCGAGGAAGTCGTTTAAAATATACCAGGCCGTCTCGGTGGATTCATGGGTGTACCGTGGATACTGTCCCACGGGGGCCTCTCCCCAACCGTCCCCGTCCGGGGTCCTGAGACGGATAAGAACGCTTTCGCGGTGAGACTCCATCCCGAAGCTTGTCCGGAAGGGGTGCTGAAGCGGGAGTCGAACGTGAAACAGCTCCACACGCTCCACCGGGGGCAAGCGGGATATTGAAGATCGGTGATCCCTGTTACCGGGCATCGTCGGTATATCGTTCAATTACTTCGCCCTCTTCGTTTTTGCACTGGACCTCGATTCGTTCCGGGTTAAACCGTTCTCGCCCGTGAATGAAGATTTTCTTCCCGTGGTTGTCCTCGATACGGTTCAGTTCATGCCTTTTTTGATTGTTCAGATAGCCGGCTACATTGTTTTCGACGATGCAATGAATTGCGTATGTTTCTTTACTGGAAAGATGGCGTCGAATTTCTCGGAGTGTCATTAAGCCCATGCTCTCGACGTTTTTCACGTACCCGGATCCGCCGCACACGTTGCAGGGCTTATGAGAAATCTGACGTACACCGGGACGAATTTTCTCCCGGGCCAGTTCGACGAGACAGAATTTGGACATCTTCAGAACACTAATTTGCGCACGGTCCTTTTCAATTTCGTCCTTCAGGGTTTGCTCGACGTTCTTTCGATTTTTATAATCCTGCATATCAATAAAGTCAATCACCACCACACCGCCAATGTCCCGGAGCCGAAGTTGACGGGCTGCTTCCTTGCAAGCTTCGAGATTGGTCTGAAGTGCCATATCTTCCGGGTTATCCACCCGCACCATTTTTCCGGAATTCACGTCCACTGCGGTCAGCGCTTCCGTCCGTTCGAGCACAATCGTCCCCCCGCTATCCAGTTCCACGGTCCGGGAGAAAATCTGACGAAGCTGTTTTTCGACATTGTAATGGTCGAACATTGGCTCACTTCCGTTATACTTTTTGAGTCGATCAGTCATGTTATCCATAATCGACTCAAAAAATTCCTGAGCCTTCTGATAGACCTCGTCCGAATCAATGATCACCTCTTCAATTTCCGGCGTAAAAATGTCCCGGATCGTCCGGATAACGAGGTCACTTTCCTGATAGATTAACACCGGGGCCGAGGACGAACGTGCACGGCTGATCACCGCTTTCCAGAGCCGAAGCAGATAATCGAGATCCCCCTGAAGTTCGTCCGGTTCCTTATTGACCCCGGCGGTCCGAATAATAAAACCGAGTTCGTTGGGTGGGTTCAGGCTCTTAAATTTGTTTCGAACATCCTTTCTCTTGTTCCGGTCATTGATTTTTCGTGAAACACCAACTCCGCTTGAACGCGGGGTCAGCACGAGATAACGGCCCGGAATTGAGATGTCCATGGTCAGGGATGGGCCTTTTTCCCCTACACTGTCCCGTGTGACCTGAACAAGCCGTTCGTCCCCCGGCCGCAGGATATCCCGAATATCGTAGTTGTTCTGTCGGTTCTGAGACGATCCGCCCGACGTTCCTTCATCTTTTTCTCCGACCGGAACCGTATCGGAAACGTGAAGGAACGCATTGCGTTCCAGTCCGATGTCAATAAATGCGGCCTGGAGCGAGGGAATCACATTGATGACTTTTCCTTTGTAAATATTTCCAACAAGTGTCTTCCGGGAAGAGCGTTGAATGTAAAACTCCTCCACACGTTCATCTTCGAGAATGGCAATACGATTTTCTTCCGGTTCGAGGGAGTTTATCAGCATCCTCGAACCATTGCGATGTTCATTTGACATAGTTTTACCTCTTAAGAATCATATCCTTCTTCAATAATTGCTGTACCGGCGGCAGTTCACATGTCGTGTGGCTCCGCAACCAGTCAACCACCTTCCGGGGATTCAGAAACCCCTTCTCCGCCGTGGTTCGATAGAAACAGGTTCGTCGTTCCTGAATCTTAAAATCATGAACCTGCTCCGGTACAGTCTCTCGCGATCGATTCTTCCCGTTCATCAACTGTTGAATTGGATCATCGGACGAAGCAAGATGATCGGGGAGATCCCGTGAAAAGGAAATAACAAACGTCATTTCCTCGATCTGGAAAGACGTACGATCGGAGAGGACAACGAGATCAATTCGTTCGAGGCCCGGAAAAGAAAAACAACCCATCCGCTTCCGGACCTCGGAGGGATAAAAGAAGCGGCGCAGATGAAACGTAATCATTTCATGCATCGATTCCACCCCAACGGGCAGGGGGTGAAGGACGGAGATCTTTGGAGAAGGCCATTTGTGTCCGCCGCTGGTATGGATCGGTAATCCACTTCCCGTCAGAACCCTCTCGACGATTCGAGTCAGATCCCCGTGTGAAAGAAATCCGGCTTCGTCCTGTTTTTTGACGTCAAGTCTGTAACTATACCTTCTCATACATTCTCCCGCCGGGAGAGAAGCAGCTCCAGAGATGGAGCGGGAGAACCCCGTGACGAACGAGGGAGATCAACGCTGATTTGTGGAAACCGGTGCGATACCGGTGTGGTGAACGGCGAAGGAAGGAACTTGCTCCAGGAAGATTTCATCCGGGTCCATCCAGAAACACCCCTGGAACGGGAACGAAATCGCTTCAAGTTTCTGATTCGATCCGTTCAACAACCTCATCGTATTCCTGTTGCCAACAAACCTTCAACACCACGAATTGGTACCTGAAACCGAACCATGTGTCGCCTGAACATGCGCCGTTCAGGAACCAAGCGACATTCCACTTGTTCGGCTCTCTCCTGATCTCCGTTCGTAACGACGTTCTCTTTACTTCTCTCCGGTCTGTTTCAGATTCTCGAATTCCTTACGATTTCTTTTTCGACGTTCTTCCAGCTGTTTCTCCAGCGATTGCTCAGCGTTTTTTCCCTCCTGCAGTTGCTGTTCGTAATCCTGCCGGGTTTTCCGATTTCGATCCGAAATCTTCTGCTTGATGCGGCGGCGTTCTTCTTCCACGGACGGAAGAATATGCGCCGTGATGAAAAAGAAGTCATACGAGTCAGACAACTGCTTTCCGCGGGCGGAAAACAGATACTCGAGGAGTGGAACATCTCCGAGAAACGGGACGGATTCCTTGGTGGCCGAGTCATCCTCATTGATCAACCCCGCGAGAACGGCCGTTGTCCCCGATTTCAGTATCATCCTCGTCACGACCGTGGACGTCTCAATCGTCGGGAATCGAACCTGAGTCTGGCCCTGGTTAATGGAGATGATCCTGTTCTGCGGAAACGTTACATTGTTGTTCTTGGGGACGACCGAAAGCATCACTCGATTCGTTCCGCGGACGACATGGGGAACGACCAGAAGCTGAAATCCGCTTTCGACGGGTGAAAATTCCGCTTCCTCAATGCTCTGGGTTACGGTCGTCGAACCGGTGGCGGTTTGCGTCGTGACCTTCCCGAAGTGAATTTCTTCCCCCACAAACACCGTCGCTTTGTGGCCGTCCACCACGGTCAGCCGGGGCGACTGCACGACCCGCGACGAGGTATCCTGCTGAAAAAATCGCAGGGTCCAGTCCAGGGTATAATCATTCAAAAACGGCCCCACGCTGGTGTCTTGAAGCGCGGCCTGGGGAGACGTTAGATCTATGTTCTCTCCACCAAAACCAAACGGAAACTTCGTGCGGCTGAGATCGTCCTCTCCGGGGGGCTCCGCGCTTGAACTGGCAATGGCTGTTCCGAATTGGCTCCCGGTCAGACTCGTTCCCTGAGCGTTATACTGAAGACCCATGTCCCGAAGAAACGTATTATTGGTGGAGATAAACCGCACCTGAAGTAATACCTGGGGAGGCTCCTTGTCCAGCACCTCAAGCATATTGTCGATCTTACGAAGCACCTGAGGCGTATCTTTGACGACGAGAATGTTTCTCTTCCGTTCGTACTGCATAGACCCGATAGGGTCCTCACCGCCTTCGGCCTTGGTAAGAAATCCGTCAATTACGTTCAACAACCCCCACTTAAAACGGCCTTCGGTGATCGTTTCCTCCTGTTGTGAGGCCTGGTCATCCAGGTAGGTAGATTCGATTTCCCCCTCATACTTGCCGGAGGGTCTCAGGTAACGAAGCTGAAAGGTTTTGGTTTCAAGCTGAGAACGCAGTTCGTTTTTGGTGATCACCCGGCGAATTCCGTAATCTTCCTGAACGGTCGAAAAACCGGCCGTCTTCACCACCGTGTCCAGCGCGGCCTGCCACGGCACGTCGTTCAAACTCAGTTGGGGAATCGTCACGTTCTGCGCGGCCACGCTCGGAGAAACAATAATGCTAATTCCGGCCAGTTTGGCAAGCGTATCCACGATGCTTGTAAACTGTGAATTTCGAATTTCCATATTCACTCGTTTCGGCCGGACCACCTCAAGCTGTCTCGGACCGATCCGTCTCGCAATCAGATCATATTTTTCCAGCACCCGGTCCAGCACATCGCGCCAGTAAAGGGGGACCGGCGAGACAAAACTCACCTTCTTGTCCGGATCAACGGAGTCGGTGAGCCGTATACTCGTGCCGCTCAGAATCCCCAGATCCTCGATCACGTTTTTAAGCGGCTCATCCTCCCACTGGGGCTGGATCATCTCGCCGGAAGGTGCAAGCGCGGAGGTGTCTTTCTTATCCTCTGCATCCCCCCTCTCCTTCTTCTGATCGTTGACCTTTTTTGATGAACCACTCTTAGCTCCGGCTTCTGACGTATTGTTCTGAGCTCCGGCCGGCACGGCCATCAGACACACGGCAATAATAGCGGAGAGGAATCCAATACCGGAATACCTCTGGGTCGACTTCATCATGTTTCCTGCTCCTGATATAAATGAGACAAAAGAACCGTGGGACGCCGGTAGGCACCCCTCATCCCGATTCTGGTTTTACAGAAAATATTTGGCCTACAACCAATCATACTATCCTCCCCCCTGGGCCCGTTCGGTTTTGATCAGAGGCACCTTAATCGATTCCCCTTTATATTTAAAGACGACACCGTCCCTGTGAATCTCCTGGACGGTGGCTTCTCCGAGCCCCTGAATCTCAATGGTTTCATTCTGTTGTTTGGCCTGTTGCGACTGTTGCCCTCCCGTTGTTCCCTCGATAATCGCAGCGGAGTCCACCGCAGGCGCGGAGACGTCCATCTTCGTCTTCAACTGGTTTCCAAGAAGATTGACCCCCAGGGTGATCCTGTGGCTCCGGGCTTCCTGAGACGAGACGATCCCGTGTATGCGCGGGGCGTTTTGCAGAAAATCCTCCTGAATCTTCGCTCTTTTCTGCAGCTTTGAAATAGCCGCCACCACTTCCTTGAATCGCTTCTTAACCTCCTCATCCGCCGAATCGGGAATCTGTTTTTTCCACTTTTCAATAACCTCCTTGCGCGCACCGATGCGTTCAAACGCGCGCTGTTCAAATGCCCGGCGGGCGTTTTTAAGCTGCTCCTCCGCAATTGACAGAATCATCGCACCAATATTGATGGCCTGTTTCAGCTGCTTTTGAAGCTTTTGAATATCCTCCACCTGCCGTTCTTTACCGCATTTGTCAATCCGCCCCTTGATTGTTTTGAAACGGCGAATCAGGGTCCGTTGAAAACGAATACGGGACGGTTTATGACTGATGTCCTGCGCTTTTTTCGCCTTTTCAAACACCAGCGTTCGTGCGGTATTAAAGAGCTTTTTAGGTTCGAAATCCTGGCACTCTTTCGGTTCCTTCTCTTTCTTCTTCGAAACCCCTTCCGGCGGGGATTTCGGCCAGACGGGTTTAAACGGATTGCGACGTCCACGCCGGGCAAACACGAACTCCATACCGTGCATCGCCTTTTTCCGGGGAACTTTCCGAAGCACGATTGGTTTACGTTCCGTTTCCGGGGGCGGCAGTACTTTCGCCTTGACTATGTGTCCTTTTTGATCGACCCACCATTCTTCCCGGTGGGTTTTCAGTTTTGGATGCTGAAACACCAGTCGAAGCTTCCGTGTTTTTATCTGATTCTCTCCGATCTTCCGTTCCTCCCATTGATCGTCGAGTACGGAGATCTCCGCCTGGGCCAGTGGTTCCGCGGGATTGCCGGATATGAAGGAATACGTATACGTCGATTTCTCAAACTGGTCTTCGACCATGGACGCGGTTGCCAGGGGGGGGTTTACAATTTTCCGTCCCTCCTCCGGTTCCACGGTTTTGGGAACTTTGCCGGGGACCAGTACCGTCAACGCATCCGTCTCCCCCTCGGACGGTTTGAGGTACAGCGTGAAATCCGGTGTTTTGCTGGAGGACCGACCGTATTTCGCCTCACGAAAACTGCGGTCGTCGTTCAGATAAATCGTGGACGACGAACTGCGTCGAATCACGACGTCCTTGAGTTCCTTGAACCGTGCCCTCACTCGCTTTTGCACAATTTTCTTCACTTCATGTGCCGCGATACCGAGTTTGTCCCGCTTTTTTTCGACGTCTTCGCGAATCTTGTCCACCAGATCCGACCGTACGAGATGCGGGGCAATCTGAAAATTGTAGTCGTACTTGTATACGTTCGTCGGTTCACTGCCGTCCGCCCTGAACGCCCGGAGTGTCACCGACTGAATCTGCACCCAGCCAATCCACTGATCGTCGTAGGTCACTTCCATCCAGTACTTTCGTCGGGAATCCGCATCGGCGGACATATCCTGATAACTTTCCAGATCGGAAATCGTAGCTCGTTGATCCTTCCCCCTATCTGAATCCGACGCTTGACCCATTGCCTGCGTTCCCACCAGGACCGCAAGGAGACAAACCACCGGTACAAAGAATGAAAAAAGAACCCTCCGGTCGCTGCCGTTCGGTCTGTCACGTGTGATCATGCTGAATTTTCCTGTGGTGGCTGATAAATATAAATCGTAATCGTCAAACTCATCGTACCAAAGGAAACCTTCACCGTCTCTTGCTCCTCCTCTCCTTCCCCTTCCGTTTCTTCTTTTTCCTGGGCACCCTCTTCTTCTTGCCGCACCTGAGATACCGGAACCTCTTTCTGGCTTGTTTCCAGGGAAAAATCCTTGACCCTCATCAGCCGCTCCTGATGTTCGATGGCCCAGATATATCGGAAAAGACGGTACGGTTTCCCCGTGGCCTGAATGTTCATGGTAATGCTCCTGTACCCGGAACCACCACCGCGGCGGGCGGGGCTCTGCTGACCCTCCGGCGAATATTCGCTCACTTCGACATTCACTTTTCGTGAAATCGCATGGAGCTCCTCCATGAATTCAGACGGTGTGTTTTCCTCAAGGGACGGCAGCTGGCGGCGATATTTTCGTTCGTTCTGACGGAGCTCCTTCTTTTTTTCCTTCAACCCCTGAATTTTGCTCTTCTTCTCTTTCATCTCGTCGATTTTCTTTTCAAGCTGCTTGATTTCATTCTGCACGACAAAGATGCGAGAATGCCAGAGAAAGTAGTATTGCGCACCACCGATGGCCAGAACGAGACCGGCGAGCACGCTGGACCAGATAATCAGTTTTGCCTGTTCAGACATCTTGTTTTACCGGAAACGGATTCACGTTTAATTTCCCTGATCCTCTTTTTCCTGTTTCTTGAGGGTGTAAGACGTGCGCCAGGACTTCTTCTTTTCTTGACCCCCCTCCTCCTGAGCCATCTGACGGAAGTCCTTTTCGAGTTGGGTAAACACCTTCTCCTTCTCGATAAGCCGTTTTTTGATCCAGGTGGTAAAATTCGTCATTCGCTCCAGATACGTGGCGGATATTGCGTCGAAGGAAAGAACCAGAGCGGAACCGGCACCACGCCCTTCCCCTTCCACCATCGCCCCCTCCAGAGACTGGATCCAGACCCCCGGCGATTGGTCGATCACATCAAAGAGTTTATCAAGGGCGTACGACCACTGGTACTGTTCCTTCACATTTTCCCCCGGGCTAATTTCTTCAAGCACGTTTTTTCGACGCTCCAGATTCTCAATGTCCTTTTTAAGTTTCTGGTACGTTTCCACAGCCGGTTGTAAATCCTGTTTTTCCTGCTGCAGCTGATTCTTTTTCGCTGTCAGGTTCTGCCATCTGACGTAGCCCCAGAGTCCTGCTGCCAGCTCCCCCGTGATCAATGCGACTCCGAGAAGAAGGATCAGGAACCGGGGCAGTGGCGTCCGCTCGACGGATTGTCGGTCTTCCGGAAGTAGATTTACGTGAAGCATGAGAACTCCTGAAACAGGTACCCGATTTGATAGGAGTGACGACGGATCACCTTTTCAGCCTTCATCAGCCGCAACATAGAATTCATTCAACTCCAGGTGTAACAGGGATCAAATCATGAGAAATCGGCCACTCGCGACGCCAGCCCGGTCGCAATGGCCAGAAACCGGTTTGATTTACGCAGCTCTTCCGCCGAATCTCGCTGAAGATCCAGCTCCACGTTCTCAAACGGATCCCAGAAGACCGGACGCATACCAAACACATCTTTCATCACGTCCTCGAGGCCGTGAATCAACGAACCGCCACCGGACACGAAAATTTCATCCACCTCTTTATCAAACTGCGTCTCAAAGAAATCGAACGAAAGGTGAATCTCGTGACACAGGTCGTCGATCGTGTCTTTCACCATATCGGCAATTCGTTCGCGGTCCTCTTCGTCGTCACTGAGTTTTTTCTCCTCCGCTTCCTGCGTGGAAAGACCCATGCGGGTCGAGATGTTCTGTGTGAATTCGTTGCCTCCCATATCGAACTCGCGGGCAAACTGTGAATCATGACGGTCCATGATATGGACAAGCGATTTTTCCGCGCCGATGTCCACCAGCCCCACGATATCGCCTTCCTGCTCCTCCTCGTTGTTCTGCAGGTAAAAATCGAACGCATTGCCAAGTGCAATAGCGTCCACGTCCACGATACGGGGGGCAAATCCGCACTGTTCGATCAGGTCCGCGTGGCCATCGACGGTCTCCTTTTTGACCGCCACGATCAGAACCCGTATTTCATCATCGGACGTCACCGGGGAATCCTCTTCAATGGACAGTCGTTCGACGTCCACGCTCGCACCCTCCACCTCAAATGGGATATACTTCGACGCCTGCTCGTCAAGGTTCGTTTCAAGTTCTTCCTCCTCCTCTTCGGGCATCGTGACGTATCGAATAATGACCGACCGTCCGGAGACTCCGGAACACACCTGATCCGTATTAAAATTCTGCTGGTCCCGGAACGCCTGCAGGTTCTGAGCGAGATCCTGTTCGGGATCAATACGCTGTATACCAAACCCCGTGACGGCATACTGTTCATTCCCGTCCCCCGTCAGTTCTACTCCTTTAATATAGCGGCTCCCAATGTCAAGGCCGAGCGCAGAATTGTTATCACCGAATAACCCAAGCATTCCTTACCCTCTCGAATGATCGGAAAACGGATTATAATCCAATTTATTCCCGTCACGTTGAACACAAGAACGGATCATGATTTCAGTTAAAGGTTAATCGATCAGTCGTTAGATTCAAAATATGCATTCGCTTCATTGTATGAGCGAATATCTCCAATATCATACCACGCCCCCTCTACCCGGAAACCGTACACGGGAACCTGACGGTGAATCCACTGGATCAGATATCCGGGTTCATCCGGATTGTGACCTTCCTCAAGATACTGATCGATTAGGGGGAGATGATCGCTTCTGAACAGATAAAGGCCAATGGAGATTAGAGAGGAGCGAGGAACAGCCGGCTTTTCCTCAAAATCAACCACGCGATTCTCCTCATCCACCTCAACCACACTGTAATCTCCCACTTCCCGATCATTCATTTCCTTGAGACCAATCACCGTTCCGTGCTCCTTGAAGAATGAAACAAACTCCGTAAGGTCAAATTCGAGCACGTTGTCACCGGCAACCACCAGCAGGTCATCCTGGATGTCTTCCTCCTCAATGGCAAAATGAAGGTTTCCGATGGCGCCAAGACGATCCTCCGGACTTCGAGTTCCGTCATTGAGCAGACGAATCTGTTCGGTCTTTTTCCGGGCTTCCATCCATCCCTTGTAATGGGCATGGAATCGATCATTTGTGACCACCAGCGTTTCATCGAGATCCACCGGCTCAAGACGTTCGAGAATATGATCAAGAATCGGCTCATCGCCAACCGGCAGGAGCGGCTTGGGCCGATTTTTTGTAATCGGGTACAACCGCGTGCCATATCCAGCTCCAAGAATCAACGCTTTCAACGAACAATCCCTCCAGGCGAATCGTCAATCATTATTAGCTTACGATACGATCGGGGAATTCGCAAAACCGATAAGGAAATCCGGAACATCCAAACCGGTGGAGTCGATCCTGTAAGCGAAAAATCAATTTTATACCCTCCAGAAAGTGAAGTCAAATTTTCGATCGTTTAAAAACCGGTCGAGCGGGCGTCTCATCAAACTTGTGCATCAGCTTCGTTTGCAATAAAATAGCAGGTGACCCTGGAGAGGTGGCAGAGTGGCTTAATGCGGCGGCTTGCTAAGCCGTTGAGCCCGGCA
>CAZSFH010000011.1:0-10051 GCA_964606115.1 uncultured Planctomycetia bacterium
CCGAAAGGCCCGTACGACCGTTTGTTGTTCGTTCTTCCGGAGCAGGCCGTTGTTGACAAACAGGCAGGTTAGCTGGTCTCCGACGGCCCGGTGAACGAGACGTGCGGTTACTGACGAATCAACCCCGCCCGAGACCCCACAAACGACGTGAGCGTCTCCCACTCGTTCTTGAATCTTTTTCGTCGTTTCTTCGATGTAATTGGCCGGTGTCCAGTTTCCGATACAGTTACAGATCTCGTAAAGAAAGTTGGAAAGAATCTGAGGACCTTCCGGCGTATGGGTTACTTCCGGATGAAATTGCACACCCCAGAATGGTTTATCCCGGTGTTTTACGGCAGCGTTAGGGGTGTTATCGGTGCTTGCAAGGGTCAGAAACGAGTCGGGGATTTCCTCGACACGGTCCCCATGGCTCATCCAGACGGAAAGTTCATTCGGCAAGGCATGAAACAATTTGTCCCGGTGTTTGACCCGGCACGTGTGTCCACCGTATTCACGTGCTTCGGATGCGCGAACGTCTCCACCAAGTTGCTCACAACCCACCTGCATTCCGTAACAAATGCCGAGTACCGGAACTGAGCCGTCAAAGACACGTTCGTCACAGGTCGGAGGATCGGATTGATACGTGCTGGCCGGTCCACCTGATAGGATGTACCCACATACATCATCACCGGCGTACCGTTCATAATCCGAGGAGCACGGATGAATTTCTCCGTACACGCTCTGCTCGCGCACGCGGCGTGCGATCAGCTGTGTGTATTGAGATCCAAAGTCAAGAATGACGATCCGCTCTTTTTTCATTGAATATATTTTTTCCCGTGATACGGGAAAAGAACGTTTTTCTTAAGACGAAAAGCGAAATCGAACCGCCGTAAGGGAAACTGCGATCCGGAATCGATAATCGATACCTCACGAGGAATTCTGCAGGAAGTTCAAAGCGGACAAACCGCTAATGATTCATCAATATCCCGAGAAGACTGAAGAGAAGGGGAACTATTTTACATGTTCCGAAAGGGCATTTCCAGTTAAACGAGCCGGTGCGATCGCCTGGTACCGAAACATGATTTCTCTTATGATAGATCAAGTCCTTCATTCATATACTATCTATTCAAATTCAAATCCCCGCGGATCGATGTCCGGAAACAGTTCATCCGCCGACGAAAGTCTTGAGGTTCCCATTCTGGATTTATCCGCTCAGCACCGGCAGATTGAGTCCGAGATGTGGGATCTCATTTCGTCTATTGTCGACCGGAACGCTTATATTCTCGGATCCGAACTGTCGTCCTTCGAAGAGGCCTTCGCCTCATTCTGTGGTGTATCACATGCTGTTGGGGTTAGTTCAGGCACCGATGCACTCCAGCTTGCCCTGCACGCGGCCGGTGTTGGGCCCGGGGACGAGGTGATTACCGTTCCACATACATTTATTGCCACCGTTGAAGCGATTGACGCACTGGGTGCGACTCCCGTGTTTGTGGATATTGACGAGGAGACGTATTGTATGGATCCGGAAGGCATAGAACCAGCGCTGACGGAAAAAACGAAAGCGGTGCTTCCCGTGCACATATATGGCCAACCGGCCGATATGGAACGAATTCGATCGATTGTGGAGAGATATGATTTGCGGGTCATCGAAGATGCCAGTCAGGCGCATGGGGCCCGGTGGAACGGTGATCGCGCTGGTTCATTGGGAGATCTGGGGTGTTTTAGTTTTTATCCCGGAAAAAACATGGGGGCTCTCGGTGATGCCGGTGGTGTAACCACGTCCGATCCGAAAATGGCCGAACGGCTTCGGTCACTCCGAAACCATGGCCAACCGGCGGAAAAGTACCGACACGTTGAGATGGGATACAATGCACGAATGGACAATCTTCATGCGGCAGTGCTTGAACTGAAGCTGCAGCATCTGGATGACTGGAACGCATCACGGCGGGAACACGCACGACGGTACGATCGTGAACTGGGAGAAGAACATGGTGTCACCGTCCCGGCCGTGGCCTCCGCTGCGCAACCGGTGTATCATCAGTATGCCGTGCTGGTTGAAAACCGGGATGAGGTGAAGGCGAAGATGTCGCAGCGGGGGATTAGCTGTGGTGTTCATTATCCGATCCCGCTCCATTTACAGGAGGCGTGCAAAGACCTGGGATATGAACAAGGGGATTTTCCAGTTGCCGAGAAGGTCTGTTCCACCGTCCTGACTCTTCCATGCTTCCCGGAAATGACGGAACGACAGCAGGATCACGTGATTCGTTCCCTGGCCGAGATTGTGACGTGAATTCAAAATTTTTGTATAATAGCACGAGAAATCCGCCTCCTTCCTTCTTCGTGAACGGGCCGGGTCCAGAAAGTTTCGATGATGTAACCCCGGTTTGGTGAGGTTCAGAGAAGAAATGACGTCCCTGAGGGTCCGCTGATGTGTACGTCCTCTTTTTAGACCAGGCCTATTTATGTTAGCTAAGGTCTTGTTTCCCTGCCTGTTCGATTGCCTGAAGCGCGGCGCGTGCCTTATTTTCAGTTTCCTGGAATTCTTTTTCGGGAATTGAATCATAAACAATTCCGGCTCCGGCCCGAATATGGGCTTTCCCATCCTGCAAACTCATGCTTCGAATGACGATGGCCGAGTCAAAATCACCGGACGGAGTGAGGTAGCCGATCGATCCTCCGTAAAAACCTCGGCGGGTTTTTTCGTATTTTCGTAGAAGATTCATCGCTTGTACTTTCGGAGCTCCGGTCAGGGTTCCCATGTTCATTGACGCAAGATAGGCGTGAAGAGCGTCAAGGTCATTCCTTAATTTACCGGTGACGTTGCTTACAAGATGCTGGACGTGAGAATATTTTTCGATGGCGAACGGCTCGTCGCAGTAACGAGTACCGGGTTTGGCCACACGAGCAACGTCATTTCGGGCGAGGTCAATCAGCATGGTGTGTTCGGCCAGTTCCTTCCGATCCGTTTT
Source organism: uncultured Planctomycetia bacterium (assembly GCA_964606115.1). GTDB lineage: Bacteria > Planctomycetota > MHYJ01 > CAYXQY01 > CAYXQY01 > CAYXQY01. Next base: position 2,949 of record CAZSFH010000011.1, read on the forward strand.
TAGTTCGGTTTCATACCTGGAATCAAGGTCTGGATCGATTTCGTCATTGACTCGGCCACGCTGTTTCGTTCCGGCAATCGGCCGGATTTCAATCGTTTTTTCGTCGTCCCCTTCAACTTTCAGACAGGTTTCCGGGCTGCTACCGAGTAGAATGCCCGAGGTGTGATTTGCGTAAAACATATAGGGACTGGGATTCAGGTTGCGAAGCCGGGAGTAAATGTCCAGGGGTTCGGACGAGAATGGGGCGATAAGCGTTCGTGAAGGAACCACCTGAAACACGTCGCCGTCCAGAACATGTTGTTTTAACGACGATACGATATCGACAAACTCCTCCCGGGAGGTGTCCGATTCTACGGAGAACTCTTTTTCTTCGTAGGAGCGTGGTTCCGGGACGTTTTCCGCGAGTTTGGATTCATATCGCTGGATGGTCCGGCGGCAGCGTTCAATTTCACGTTCCCGGTCCACGCCCTCGAACAACAGTGCACAGGAGACGAAGTACATGCTTTCCTCACGGTGGTCGACCAGGAATAAGTTGTCGTAAAAATGAAACTCGTAGTCGGGTTCGTTCAAAAGATCATTCTGTTCGCTCTCCAGATCCTCGAACTGGTCAACGAAGTCGTAAGCAATCATGCCAAACAATCCGCCGTAGACCGTGAACGGTTTATGGGTGGGGGATAATTTAAAAGCGATGGCCCGCAGAATGTCGGCGTGCGTGATTGATTTTAGACGTTCTTCTTCGTTTCGAATCGATTGTGAGGGGGTGAGACGCCCCTTCATTCGATCCCCCTCGATCGTAAGTTCATCACAGAAATCCAGATCTTCCTGGAGATGATCCAGGAACCGATTCCCGAGAGAGTTCAGGGCGGAGAGAGAGAAGGAGGATCCACGTCCCCGTACCTTGAGACAGGGATCGGCAGAACCGATACTTTTTTCCCCATATTTGGAGATAATGTCCGTGCTTTCCAGAAAGATACTTCCGGGAGATCGTCCGTAATCCGAGACTCGTTTAAAATATTCGAGTGCTTCCTGGTCGAGAGGGTGCTGTCCATAGACCGGCACGATATGTCCGGCAGGGGTGGAACGGACCGTATCGAGACCGTTGATATCCATACGACTTGTGAAATACAATGTATTATCTTCTTGGAATTGGCTGGCGCACACCCGTATCAGCCTACATCAGGTGCCCAGAAGTATCAACCATTTCGATCCGCCTCGACGATGAGCGAAACACCCGAAGAGAACCGTTCCTCCGCCGAAGGTGAATCTGACGATTCGGAGGATCTGGAAAACTGGCGAGATCCGGACGAGGAATACGCGCGTCTCAACCCGGCGTATCCGGATCCCGAAGATCAACAGAGCGGAAAGGGAGAACCGGAGGACACGTCCACTCTTTTTGTAGTGATTCAGGCTTTTCTCGTGCCGACGATCGTGATCGGGGCGATTGTTCTGATGTTTCTTGGGCTCCGGTGGTTTTTTTCCGCTGATTACACCGCACGTGAACTAGTAAGGAAACTCAACAGGAGTAAGGGAGAAGTTCGGTCCAGTACGCTCAAGAGTTTGCTGGTCCAGCTCTCCGGTGACGAGAAACTGACCCGGTACAGAAACAACGAAACGTTGAAAAGATATATCTATCAAGAATTGCGGTCCGCCCGTTCTCCTCGACGAAAACGATATTTAATTCTCCTGATGGGAATTTTGAAGGACGATCGACCCGAGCGGATGCAGCTTCTGGTGGAGGTTTTTGAATCAACTGATAATGACCGGATCAAAATCACCGGGCTGACGGCTATGGGAATGATCGGCGACCTGTATTTTTCGGACCGCGTCCGCTCGTTCCTTGACCATCGGGATGCTGGATTCCGACAGGCGGCCGTCTACGCCGCCGGGCAAATCGGGGGAGCGAAGTTCCGCTCTCCGCTTGTATCGAAATTGAATGATCAAATCCCACACGTTCGCCTCAGCGCAGCGGTTGCTCTATCCAAGCACTACCAGGACCTGGGGACGGAGACTGTTCAGAGGATAACGGATGTACTGGGACAGATGCTGGATCGAGACGTCCTGAGCGGAATGAAGCAACCCGACGAACAGGGGAACCTGAAGGATCTAAAGGTACGGGATATGAACAAGATGATGGTGAACGCCGTTCAAGCTGTTCGGTTCCTGAAACGCCATCATTCCCGTCATTTGAAAAACGAAAAACTCCTTCCTAAAATTAAGGCAATAAGTGAATCTACTGAGAGTTCAAGGCATCTTCGCCGCGAGGCGCGACGGACAATTCAGGCTCTTCGATCGGAACAGTCATGAGCGAAACGGACGAGCACGTCGAGGAAAACCCCTCGACGCAGAAGACACAAGACGAACAACCCAGGAAAGGGAGTCCCGAGTGGAAGAAGCAGCAGGGACAGCACCTTGCAAAAGCCGAAAAGAAACGTCTTGAGCAGAAACAGAACCAGCAGGGCGTTTCTCGGCGAAGTCTACTGAAGTATGTCCCTTCCACGGTGGGGGTATCCTGGCTATTGTTTGCCGGGGGATTGGGGACCTGCAGTGTTGCCGGTGCTCGTTTTATGATACCGAACGTGACGTTCAAGCCTCCTCAGACCTTCAAAGCCGGTTATCCCGCTGAATACGAGCCCGGAGCCGTTGAAACGAAGTACAAGGCGGAAAAGCGAACCTGGATTATATACACCCAAAACGACGTAGCGAACAAAAAAGCCGGGTTTTTTGCACTTCAGGCAAAATGTACGCATCTTGGTTGCACGCCAAACTGGCTGGGGTCTCAGGGGATCTTCAAATGTCCCTGCCACGGAAGCGGATATTACAAAAGTGGCATCAATTTTGAAGGTCCTGCCCCCCGTCCGATGGAACGTTTTAAAATCTGGCTGGCGGAGGACGGTATGATTACCGTCGACAAGAGCATCTCCTTCCCCTATGATGGAGGAAGTGGCTGGGCTGAGCCCGCAGCTTTTCTGTCGTTAAGCGAAGCGGGACTTGCTTGATGTTAAGGTGGATCCCTCCCTTCCAACGATGTAACACGCTCGTTTCCAGTTAGTTCAACCTCTATGTTTCAGAAAGACGAAAAAACGCTCTGGCAGAAGACCAAGGATTACGTGGTCAACTCCCAGCCGTGGCGTTCCGTGTTTCGGCACGGATTTCCGGACACGCCACGAAACCGTGCATTGACCGTTCTGTCAAATGTGTTTCTGCATCTGCATCCGGTACGGACCCGGAAGTCGGCGCTCCGACTTCGATATACATGGGGGATGGGAGGCATTACGTTCTTTTTGTTTCTGGTGCTCACGGTGACCGGATTTCTGTTGATGTTTTACTACCATCCCACTCCGGATCGGGCGTACACGGACATTCAGTATCTTCGAAATGACGTGCCTCTCGGGGTCATGCGGGAGATGCACCGGTGGGCTGCCCATGGAATGGTGATCACGGTGATGTTTCACATGTTACGCGTGTTTATGACGGGTTCTTATAAATCACCCCGGGAGTTTAACTGGTGTATTGGCGTGATTCTTCTCGTGGTGACTTTTCTTCTGAGCTTCACCGGTTATTTGCTTCCCTGGGACCAGCTTGCGATGTGGGCGATTACCGTCGGTGCGAACATGGCACGTGCCACGCCTATTATGGGGCACCAGGGCCCGGGAGCACAGTTGTTGCAGTTCGGTAGTGTCGAGTTCATACATTCGGGGGCGGACGCGAGGTTTCTGTTACTCGGAGCGGATCGGGTGTCCGGTCCGTCACTGCTTCGATTTTACGTATTACACTGTGTGGTCCTACCACTGGTCGCCGGATTTCTCATGGCGATTCATTTCTGGCGAGTCCGGAAAGACGGTATGATTTCAGGACCGGTGTAAGGATATGGGCATTGTTCGATTTGTTTTGTATTTAAGCGTTAGCTGGTGTTCGAGACGGATGTCAGGAGGGTGTTTTGGCTGAGACGATCCGACATGCCGCCGAGGCATTAAAATTTTATATCGACGCGGCCAGTCGACCGGAGACGGTCTTTTTCGGCTCCCTGATATTATTTGTCCTTGCGTTTCGGTATTACCGCGTCTGGACCAAGCCGAAGTACGCCGTCATCCCGCCTATTCTTTATCTTCTGTTCATGTATTTCGCGTTGTTCGGTATTCCGGGCGTGATGGGCGGCGATCCCAACTTCCAGAAACTGATTTACAAGGCGGATAACGTACCGATCGTTATTCTGCAGATTATGTTGTATTTCTTTCTCTGGTTGTCCCTCCGGCAGGCGGCAATCAACGATGAACGGATAGAGGAGGGGAAGCCGCCAATGGAGAAGGCGGAATCGGAGGAAAAGATTTTTTGCTGGCCGGACTTGGTCTACGTGGAATTTATTACGGCAATTGTCATTCTGGTGTTGCTGATTGTCTGGTCCGTGGCGATTCCGGCCCCGCTCGAGGAACCGGCCAATCCGACTCACGCGCCGAATCCGTCCAAGGCACCGTGGTATTTTCTCGGACTGCAGGAACTTCTCGTGTACTTTGATCCCTGGATTGCAGGAGTTGTGCTTCCGACCTTGATCATCGTCGGATTATGTGCCATTCCGTATATTGATCCAAATCCGAAGGGTTCCGGGTATTACACTGTGAAACAGCGGCCTCTGGCGGTGTTTCTGTTTCTGCTCGGATTTTTGGTGTTCTGGATGTTGTACATACAAATGGGTACCTTCCTCAGAGGGCCAAACTGGAACTTCTTTGGTCCCTTTGAGGACTGGAACACGACGAAGGCCCCGGCCCTGACAAACGTCGATTTCGCCGAGATTTTCTGGATACAGCTCGGCGGTATGGAGGTTATGCCACAGCCCTGGTACTACCGGGAAGCTCCGGGACTGATCCTTGTCGGGTTTTACCTGTTTGTTTTTCCGTTTGTGCTTCTTGCTTCCATTCCTCCGCTGAAACGTCTTTACAAAAAGATGGGATTTATTCGCTGGATTACGTTCATGGAGCTGCTTTTGATCATGATGGCGATACCCATCAAGCAGGTGCTCCGGTGGACGCTGAACCTGAAGTACATCGTTCACATACAGCATCTATTTAATATTTAGCTACCTGGCACCGGACCGATGGCCATACTTCGTGAGGATTATCACTACGATTATCCGCTGATACACTGGATCTTCGCCATTTCAGCACTTGCACTGGTGGCGGTTTCAATCTGGATGCTCTGGGACGACTATTCCAGTCAGTGGAGGACCCTGCAGGAAAATGCTCAGCGTGTTCAATATCTCAAGGAAAAAAATGAGATCGAAACGGAAAAACAGAATCTTCAGGCCAAACTTGAGACGCTCAGAGACACAAAATTAAAAAACGTCAAGGCGCAAATTAAGAAGGAGGAGGGGACGGACCCGGAAAAACTTCAGGAACGGTACGAGAAGGCCAAGCGTCTTCACGCGAAGAAGGAACAGGAGCTGGCTTCCGCGAAGTCTATATTACGGGAACAAGAAGCAAACCAGCAATTGCATATTCGCGAGCACGGCGAACCCGATCCGGCAATTCAGAAGAAAATTAATGAGCAGAAGAAAAAGGTGGAGCAGAAAGCTGATGAGGAGGAAAAATGGCAGGAACGGGTGAATAAGCTTGAGGAAAAGATCACACCTCTGCTCGAGGTGCAGCGGGAAATCGATTCTGCCAGAAAGAAGTTTAAGAAAAGGAAGCAGGAGCTTGCGGCTCTGAACCCGGAGGAGCCGTCCACGAAAATTCGAAACATGCCGATCCTGAACTATGCGAGCCCGACCATCAAACCGGAGCAGATTGTTCTCGAGCATATCAAGGACGATTACAACTACACCCGGATTCGCAAGGTGGACCGCTGTCAGACCTGCCACTATATGATTGACAAGCCCGGATATGAAAGCATGTCCGATTTTGCTCCGTTTTTTCAGAGGAAAGGAATCGGCCAGCAGAAGTTGCAGTCGCTTCAGAACAAGCTTGAAGAGCGAAAGAATAACAATGCGTCCCCGGACGAAATCGCGGCGGTGAAGGAAGAGCTCGAAAAAGTGCGTCGCGAGCGGGAAAGTTACTTTACGGTGTTTCGCACTCATCCAAAACTGGACCTGTTCCTCGGAGCGACTTCTCCGCACCCGGTTCAGGAGTACGGATGCACGGTCTGTCACAAAGGACGGGGACGTGAAATGAATTTTGCCCGGGCCGCTCATACGCCGAGCAATGAAGAGGAAAAAAAATACTGGAAGAAACGCTGGGACTGGAAAAAACAGAAACACTGGCATAAGCCGATGACCCCGATGAGGCATATAGAAGCTTCCTGTCATAAATGTCACAAAAAGCAGGAGTTGACGCCGATGGCTGAGAAGCTGAATCGTGGGGAGAAACTCGTCCGCCGTAAAGGATGTTACGGGTGTCATAATATAGAAGGATTGAACGATCTTCCGTCACCCGGTCCGAGCCTTAAGCGGGTGAAAACGAAACTTGATAAAGACTGGGTGTATAAATGGCTTCGCGAACCGGGAGCGTTCAAACACTCCCGCATGCCGGATTTTTACGGTCTTTCCAATGATAGTCCCAAAAAACTCGGTCTGACCGCGGAGCAGGTCAAAGAGTCGTCGGCGGATTCCTTTCCCGATTACAACAAAGTTGAGATACTTGCCATTCGGGAGTACCTCTGGGAAAATTCGATGAAACCCGAGGAGGATCGCTGGGAGTCGATCCCGGAAGATCTCGAGGCGAATGCGAATCGTGGAAAGGAGCTTTTCCGGAAACGCGGCTGCAAGGGATGTCACACGATCGGAAAAGATTTCAAATACGCCAATGCAGAAGAGAACTGGCCCCTCGGGTTTGGATTTGATCTTGGCGGCGTGGCGAAGAAAGCGTCCGATCAGAAACAGAAATTCAAAAAATGGTTGTACAACTGGATTCGGGATCCCCGGCGGTACGATCGTCAGGCTCGCATGCCGGATCTCAATCTGACCAAGCAGGAAGCGCTGGATATCACGGCTTACATCATGGAGGACGAACAATTTAAGCAGGTCCGAAAACCGAAAGAGTTTCACATGGACAAAAAAGGCGGAGATGCTCTGGACCGAAACGGAAGTGACATACCGAAACCGGAGGACCTCGAGG
>CAZSFH010000011.1:10061-21427 GCA_964606115.1 uncultured Planctomycetia bacterium
ATAAGCTGATGATGGCACAGTTAACGGTCAATCAGCCGAAGAAATTTGCCCGGAACACGCTGAAACTTCTTGAGGGAAAGGATCTGGAGGCGGATCAGGTAAAACGGATCAAGGACACGTACCCGGAAATTGAAAAACTGATGAAGAGATACGAAGATCCCTACCGCCGAGAACTGGTATGGCTTGGCGAGAAAATGATTCGTTTCCGTGGTTGTTCGGGTTGTCACGAAATTCAGGGACTCGAGGATGCGGGAAAAATCGGAGCTGAGCTTACCGGTTCCAATTCGGTGGGAAACAAGCCGTTGTTTATGTTCAGTTTCGGAAACCTGGAGAAAGAACTCCTCAGTGAAGAGTCGAGACTCAAGAAGAAATTGAAAGAGAAGGGATGGCTCCTCGAACACAACCGCTGGAGCTGGTTTCGACAGAAACTACAACACCCCCGTTCTTTTGATTACGGTACGCCGAACATAAGCTACCGGGCGAAGTTGAAAATGCCGAAATACGAAATGACCCCGGAAGAGCGGGAGGCGATCGTGACGTTTCTTATGGGACAGACCAATCGTGATCTTCCGCATGAACTCAAAGTGAACCCGACCGGGAAAGATCGGGTGATTGAGGAAGGGAAGCGTTTGATTAATAAAAAGAACTGTACGGGATGTCACCGAATTGGAACACAGCTCCGGGACATTGAGCTTGATTTGCCCGAAAAACAGCTCAATAAGGAGGGAGAAATAACAAATGAAAGGCAAATAAATAAGGAATTTATTCAGTCTACGTTCGGTCAACAGTGGTCGAAAAACAAGGATATGTGGTTGGGCGGGTACCTTCTCTGGAATCCGGAAACCGGTTCCACCTCATTTCGTCTACACCTGAGTGAAAAGGACCGTAAGACGCTTGACAAGAGAGGGATCAAGGTGTTTGCCGAAAAGGGCGAGTATCTTTCCTCGCAAAAACAATTTAATGGTGAAGAGAAATCCCTGATGCAAATTCTTTTTCTGGAGCTGGGCTTTGACCGGATTCCCGTACTGTCTTATTCTGAGGGGGCGATTCAGCGGCAGGGAGATCTGAGCACATCGGCCAGTCCACCGGACCTGAAGCTTGTTGGAAAGAAGATCCAGAGTGACTGGTTATTTAATTTTCTTAAAAATCCCGGTGAGAATCGCTGGCGGCGAGAGCTACCGGTCCATATGCCGAATTTTCACCTGACCGACGATGAGGCCCTTACCCTCAGCCGTTATTTTTACACCATCAATGGTGAGCCGTACCCGTATCAAAGCGAGAAAAAATATACACTGACCGACAAGGAACGGAAGGTAGCGGTTGAGAAGGTCAAACAATGTTATTCTCAGTGTCACGCGAGTTTTTCGGAAAACCAGCCCACGCCGAGACTCTGGAAAGCCAAAAGTCGTACACGTCGGAAGTGGATCGAGCCCCAGCCGGAAGGGATGGGCTGGCTCGAACGTCCGAAGTCTCTGGAGCCGGGAACCAACATGAACGGTATCGTCTCTGACCCGGAGGTTCAGCGCTCCATTACGAAGTATCTTTTTCAGCTTACCAGGAGCGAGTTTGAAGAAGAAATTTCCTCCGGAAAGTAACACAGCCTGAAGGTGGACGACGGGCTTTTGGGGAAATCACTTCCTGAACTCTTTTCGTATCCAGTTGTTGTTTTTTCAGGAGATTCCGATAAAACAGGGTTGAATCCGTTCTTTTAATGGTTTATCATCTTTCCAGTTCGTTCCAATTATAAGGGATCTCCGGGAAAGGAACGGGGCACGAAAGTTGACGGATGCAGAACATCACAAATCTTTTATTTTTTTTCGAGGAGGTAACTCATGAGAGATCACGTGCTCATTATTTGTCTTGTATCACTTATGCTGGTGGTTGCCGGATGCGGTGGGGGCCAGGATAACAACGGTAATGATAGTGGTTCCGGCGGTCCATCCGGTTCCGGCAATGAATCTGAGACAACTAATGAAACCGGAAAAAATGAAGATGGCGGTTCGAAAATGGTGGACGAAGCGGGGGATGATTGGGTGCAGGTCAGTGGCACCGTCGTTCTGAAAGGGAAGGCGCCTGAATCCGTTGACCACGAGCCCAAGGAAGAATGTGACCTTGCCGAAGGACAGAAGAAAATTACACTTAAGCCGGCGGAAGTCGGGGAGAATGGTGGGCTTCAAGACGTGTTCGTCTGGCTGAGCCCGAAAGAAGGAACGGATTTCAAGGTTCTCAAATCCGCTCTCCCTTCGTCCAGTGTAACGATTGATCAGAAAGGATGCCGGTTTCACCCCGAATACTCGATCCTCTACAAAGGTGGAACGTTGACCGTCAAAAACTCGGATAAGGGATCACACAACTTTAATTACCAGGGGACCTTCCTTGACAAAAATCTGGACCAGTCGGCCGGTCAGACGGATAAAATAAAGGATTTACCGTCGGATCCCCAGTTCATTTCCTTTAAATGTGACATTCACGCGTGGATGGACGGTCTACTTCGGATCGCCGATCACCACGCTTATGCGCTGACCGGAGAGGATGGATCGTTTGATCTGAATAAGGTTCCGACCGGAGATTATACCCTGAACCTTCGTCACGCGTCGCTTGATGAAGCAAAAAGTATCGACGTAACTGTAACGAAAGACGGTAAAGTGGAAGGGGTCGATCTCTCGAACGTGACCCTGAAACTTGAGAAATAGTTGTTACGTCGTTATTCATCACGGAGCAAAAATATACTTGAGCCGGCCCGCGTAGCGTTTCGGGCCGGCTCATTTTTATTTGTTATAATCCGCGGGAATAAGAGATAGATACACGTCGTTTTATAATGGACTCTGGTTAACATCACACCGCGTAAATTTCGGGCATGCAGCTGTCGCGCTGTCATGGTCAGATCTAAAATCGCATATTTTTGCTCGTGTTCGATATGATGCAATGCGGAAAAGTGAGAGGTTATGTGTTTTTCTTTCAAGCGTAAAAAGTTCTGGTATCTGACCGGTGGTATCCTGATTGTTGGGGGGCTGATATTTTGTTTCATTTATTTTGATCTTCGAACGACGTTCAGAACATTTGCCGAAAACACACTGGAACCATGGCTTAAAGGTCACCCGGTGCTTGGTCCGGTGGCGTTCATGCTGGTTTATATTGCTGCGGTGATTGTCTTTATGGCGGGAAGCGTAATGACACTTGTGGGAGGGGCGGCTTTTGGTCCAATCTGGGGATTCATCTACGTATCCTTTGCGTCGATAATCGGTGCCGCTCTTTCGTTTCTTGTAGCAAGATATATCGCCCGGGACTGGATCGAGCAAAAAGCGGGAAATCTGCTGCTGAAGGTTCAAAAAGGGATTGAAGAGGAGGGGGCAAAATTTATTGTGACCACTCGGCTGATTCCATTGTTTCCCTTTAATCTATTAAATTATGCATTCGGATTGACCCGCATTAAATTCTGGACATACGTCCTTTTATCATGGGTTTGTATGATTCCCGGAACCTTTGCCTACGTTTACACGGGACATGCTGGAAAATTGATTCTTGCCGGTGGTATTTCACTAAAGCAAGGGGTGATGATCGGAGGTTCGGCCGTAGCTCTCCTGGTTCTAATATCCATGCTCACCCGATGGTTTAAATCCCGTCACGAGGAGACCCTCGAGGAAGTTGAGGAAGTCGAGGTTCACAACGACCAGTCCAATGACGTAACGTCATCGGAAGAAGAGGGGACAGCGGGCCAAACGGAAACGTAACAACAGGAACCGAGAACGGCGATTCAGGGAAGAGATATGGAGGATGTTCCGGACAACGATGGCTGGTATTACAGAGGTAGCTTTCACTTTTCCTTTTTTCTTATACGGCTGTTCTTCGTCATAATTGCTTTGCTGGGGGTTATCTGGAGTTCCCGATACGTGTACGTGAATGGGAACCTGTCCACTCTCGGTCTGGGGGGATATATTGGAAGTCAGATGATAGCCGGATTGCTTTTCTGGTGGCTGCTGCGAGCGCGAGGAAGCAGGCTGAAAGCGATGAGCAAAACCTCAGTGGTGTTTGGGCTGATTGTGCTGGCTGGATTTGGAGTCCGTGTGATCTCGTTTGGCTTCCGTCCGTCGATGGAATCTGACTATTACCGGTTTCTATGGGATGGAGCGGTAACGGCACATGGTTTGAACCCCTACCGTCACGCTCCGAAGAACATCCTTGACCGGCTTTCAACGGAAAAGGGTGGGGGCAAAAAAGAGACGGCCGGTCATGAACAGATTGAACCGAAACCGACTCACACTGCGAAGGAACGGGTGGGAGTCCTGTATCTTGAAATCGGAGAGCGGGGACGGGAGGTTCTTAAGCGAATCAACGCTCCTGGTGTCCGGACGATATATCCTCCGGTCACTCAGCTTCTTTTGGCCGTCGCACATGTCCTATCCCCCTTTCGAACGACCGGTCTTCGTCTATTGTATTTATTCTTCGATCTGATTGGGTTGATTCTCCTGTACTTCTTGTTTCGAACATTTTCCATGTCTCCCATTCTGACGTCCGTATACTGGTTGAATCCGATCGTGATCCGGCAGATTTATCAGGGGCTCCATATGGAGGTATTGCTTTTTCCAATACTTTTACTTGCGATATACCTGGCCTATCGGAGAATGGTGATCGGCTCCCTTGTCGTCCTTGTTCTGGCGGTAGGGATGAAAATCTGGCCCGTGGTGCTTCTACCGCTGTTTGTTCGATATTTCTGGTCCGACAAACAGTCTCTGATAATTTCTGTCCCAGTTGTTTTGATTGGATTCGGTGTTCTTTCGTATTTGATGATGGTTAAGCCGTTAGAGCCGGACGCGGGTTGGTTGGCTTATGGTCGTCACTGGAGAAGTCATGCAGGTCTTTATTCCATATTTTTACACGGTGCCCAGTGGCTGAGTATGCAGGGGCTCAAGTTCGGAATGGTTCCGGCTGTTGTAGCAAAAGCCTGTTCAGCTTTCTGTGTCGGTGGAGTGCTGGTGTGGTTTTTGTGGGAACCAATCACCACGGAGCGGGATTTGATTGTTAACAGTTTCTGGATCGTTTTCTGGCTGTTTGTGCTGATACCATCACCATTTCCCTGGTATGTGTTATGGTTTGTACCATTTTTTGCTTTTTATCAAGTTTTACCGGTTTTTTTATTGTACGTGCTTCTTCCCGTGTTTGATAGCCAGATCTATTTTATTACGAAAGGGAACCGGTATTTTTACGAGCACGGGGTGGTCTGGATTGTCTGGGGGCCCGTGTTACTGAGTACTATCGGGTTGCTATTTAAACGGAAGAAAGGAAACGTCGTCAGAACATTTTTTGAAAGATTCGACTTTACATCGTAAGATTTAAGGAGAGGCCATACATGAGTCAGTTTCATTTTTTTATGGTTTGAGACCGGTTTTTTTTAAAAAGGGTCACGGATCGGATGATTGAGAAGGTTTCCGAACAACCTGATCCATTTGAGATTGCGCGGGCGTTGACGCGGTCCGTTAAGGCAACCCAGCTATATCCCGTCGATCATCCGAGAGTAGAGAATCACCTGAGAGACTTTTATGACCAACTTGAACGATTTCATGAACACAATGATTGTTTTGTAATGGGGGTGGATAATCAGAAATTATTGATTCAGCATTCATCCGCTGAAGATGATGAGGTGTTAAATCATCAGCTATTCCCCGTTCTGGAGGAGTATCAGATTGGAAGCTTGCTGTTTGAGAAAGGGGTGACCGAAGAGGAATTACATCATTTGCTGGATTTTCTTTCCGAAGACCGGGATGAATTAGATTCCCGAGGATCCGATGACCGTATTGCTCATCCCACGTTTGACCATATTCAGATCAACCAGCTGGAAGTTCAGTATGATGTTTCCAGAGGGTTTACGTCCTCCGATTCGGATTCATCATCATCTGAAGATTCCACGGACCAAACCGACGAAAATAGGGAGGAAGGGGATCTCGAATCCGTAATCGAGAAAAGTAAGGATGAGCTTCTGGAACTGTTGTCGGAAGATCAGGATCCTGAAGAAGTCCATGATCTTGTCGAGAGGATGATGGCGGGAGTGGAGGCGACGGACTATTCTCCCGAGGAAAAAATCGAATCCATCGTCGATGTGGTGAATATGTTGTCACGGGAAGCGGATCAGGCGGGTAAGAGCATGACTCCTGAGTCGTTTCAGCAATTTTTTGTTCAGATGCTGATTGAAATGGGGATGAAGGGGGAAGAAACTTTTTCCAGCATGATGGATCAGATGGAAGAAGGACTCGATCTCATGGAGGATCCTGCTCGGGATTTATTATTTGACGAAGGTCCTGACGAGAGATCGTTTCAGAAACTTTTCCAGCGAGTACAGCCTGAAGACCGTGGCCGGGTCATCGCTGAGGAAATCCGACGAGGAACTCCGTCCCCGGACAAGCTGACCAATGTTATCGAAACCATTGCACCGGGTGGAGACGATCTTGTGGAAGTGACCTCCTCAGCAGTTCGGGAAATGGGTCATTTTGTTCGTGATGAGGATTCACCGGCCTCCGATCTGTCCTCACTCTTCAATGCCCTTTTATCCAATACACCGTATAAGAAACCACCGATCAAGGTTCTTATCATTGACGATGACGAAAAATATTATCGATACCTGACTTACCTCTCCGAAAAACAGTATTTCTTTGATCTGTACACGGACGGTCAGGAAGCATGGGAGATGATCAACTCGGTGGATGAGCTTGATTATGATCTTGTGATTCTCGAAATCAAGATTCCGGGGAAAAACGGTCTTGAGATTCTCGAGCATCTTAACACCATGTCAGATTCTCCGCCGGTGATTATTTGTACCAGGTATCCGGAGTTCAGCGACGCGTACGAAATTACGATGTACCCGGAGATTCGATTCATTGAAAAACCGATTGACCCCGGGAGGTTTCAGGATGCCGTCCAGGAGTTTGTGGTTCTTCAGAACACCACCGAAGAGGAGGAGGAAAAAGGGGAGGACATATCAGAAGAAGATCTCAAGCGAGCGAGAAACATTCAGCGGAAGCTTGTTACCACAAAAGAACCTGATCTAACCGGTACGGATTTTGCCATCCATCATGCGCCGGCGGATCGAATTGGCGGGGATTATATTGATCTTATTCCACTCGAGCAGAAAAGACATCTTTTTATCTTTGCGAATGTTTCCGGAACCGGGGTCTCAGCATCGATGGTTATGGTTATTTTGCGAAGTCTTCTCCATGTGTTGATGGGGGAAACCGAGGATCCACGTGAGATGGTGATTGAGGCGAATCGGATCATCGCGGAAGAAATCGAGCGATCGATGTTTGTCCGGTTACTCCTCGGTACGTACAGTATCCAGAATCAGTCCCTGCAACTCGTCAACGCCGGATATAATGATGCGCTGTTCTGGAATCAGGCAGCCGGGACACTTTCTTTTATTGAGATGTCCGGGCTTGCACTGGGGCTCACAGGAGATCGTCGGTTTGAGGATGTGCTTCAGACCCGAAACGTCACACTGAATTCCGGCGACGGGATTATTTTTTGTTCGGATGGAATCATGCAGGCCAGAAATCAAGATGGAGAGGATTTTGGGACGGAACGGCTCGTGCGAACACTGGAGCAACATGCCCGTTCTTCCGCGGATGAGTTGATTGAACGTGTACATTACGAGCTGGAAGCCTTTTGTGACCTTTCGGAACAGGAACGGGACCGGACCATGCTGGCTTTGAAATCTCGCTTGTAGATCGGTTCCCCCTCCGCTTATGTCAGATGACTCCTCTTACTTTGAAACCACTGCAATCGGTGTTGTCATTCCTGCACTGAATGAGGAAGAGGCCATTCAGGACGTCATTCTGGACATTCCCGACTGGGTTAACGAGATTATCGTGGCTGACAACGGGTCGACGGATCATACCGGCGAAAAGGCCCGAGAGGCGGGGGCCCGGATCGTTCATGAGCCGAGGCGGGGGTATGGAGCTGCATGTCAAGCGGGCGTTGCTGCTCTTCAACAAATCGACATTGTGGTGTTTCTGGACGGGGATTACAGTGATGATCCGACCGAAATGGATAAGTTGGTACGTCCCATTATTGAAAAGAATGCCGACTTCGTCATTGGATCCCGTAAGCTTGGAGACACGGAGAAAGGAGCACTCGCTCCTCAGGCCCGGTGGGGAAATGCTCTGGCCTGTTTTCTGATTCGAATCATATGGCGACATGCCTACAGTGATCTCGGACCATTTCGCGCGATACGGATGGAGGACCTGAGAGCCCTCGACATGCGTGATCGAGATTATGGATGGACCGTTGAAATGCAGATCAAAGCGATTCAGAAGGATCTTACCATTCGGGAGGTTCCCGTTCATTATCGAAATCGAATCGGTCGCTCAAAGATCACCGGGACGGTGAGTGGCGTTCTTGGAGCGGGTTGTAAAATCCTCTGGACGATATTCTACTATTCAATGTCCGAGGTTGTGAATTAATTGAGTTTGATGGAATAGGATCGCGGGGGATATCCGTTAATAAAATCAGAAAGTGAAAAACCAAGCGACAATGCGACAATATCTACGGTAGGCCCTCCTCACCTGGATACAACAACGGGCCCGGCGTTCCTCGTGGCGCCGGGCCCGTTTTTTACGGGGCATACGGTCCTTATTTTTTAAAGTGGTTTGACCACGCATGGAATGTTTGTATAATGTTAGTGTCGTTCATGAGGTTTTTGAGAGGACACATGGTACAGGAAATAAATTTGCATGACCTCTGGGCTTCTGTTCTCCCTGATAAACCACCGCTGAGCACCAGGGATGGACAGACGGTTGACGTGCTCAGCCCGGGGCGTCGAACCTCCGGTCCCGGTCCTGATTTTCGGGGTTGTATACTGGACGTGGATGGGGAGATCTGGACCGGTGACGCTGAAATACATGTAGATGAGCGAGATTGGGATCATCATGGACATTCGCTTGACCCGGCCTTTCAGGATCTGCTTTTGCATATCTGTTTTCGACCGGCCGATCGAGATGTTGCTCCGGAGTATATTAAACGGACGGTAATTCTTGATCAACAGAAAACACTGGAAGAGCTCACGAAAGAAAAGGACAACCTGGTCTTTGAGCGTCGATCTCTCTGTCCGGCGGGCCGCAGTGTTCAAGATCAACCGCAACGGGTAAAAGAATTGATAGGGGGTCTTGAAGATCAGGGACGGGAGCGGTTTTCCAGACGGTGTGAGGAGGTTCGTGGTCGTTTGAGAAAGGCCTCACATCGACGTCACGTGTTCGCGAAGTTATTGCTGGAGTGTATGGGGTTTCACCGGAACCGGACTCCGGCAGAACGTCTCGGTGAACAACTGAACGTGGACTGGTTTCGGCGGGAACTTCACGATTATCCGGACCCGAAGACAACACAGCGAGCCGGGGAAAGCTGGATGTTGAAACGAGCCGGCTTTCTGTCTCGAGGTCAGTGTTCTGGACTGTTCGATGATAGTGGGGCGTGGCGGTTCTATCGGGAACAACTGATGTGCTTTAACGGATCTGAACGACACGGGTTGGATGTAAGCTGGGATCGTTCCGGGACCCGTCCCGTAAATTCACCGTACAGGCGACTGGCCGGATTCGTTGTTTTGTTCCGGCGTTTTTTAGTCCAGCAGACGGTGTATCAGACCGAAGAATTGTTCATGCAACATGTGATGGACCTGGCGATGGCGGATCAGACGGACCGTCCCTCGACCGGACAACATCTCGTGAAGCCAATGACGGTGGGAGAAGAGGACGTGGATTCGTACTGGAACCGTCACAGTTCACCGGGACAACCCCTTTCTCAACCGGCGGGTTTGGTGGGAACACATCGAGCCGGTGTACTCTGGATTAATGGAATCGCACCGTATTTTAAGGTTCTCGCCGAGGAAAAAAATTTATCGAAATTGAGGGAAGGGATCGACACGTTAAATACGATGACCCCTCTTCCGGTGGGGGATTATCGGGTTAATCGTGTTTTGCAATTCCTTTTTAAGACACACAGCGACGAGGTCCCTCTCTCGCTATTTATCGATCAGGGTATGCATGCGCTTTATAAAGGATTTTGCCGGTTTGGGGACGTGGGATGTTCGAGATGTGAGATTCGATCAGCTGTATGTTCCGGTGAGGAAGCTATCAATTTGAACGGCAAGAGCCAGGAGCGACTACGGATACAGGGATCCTATTGATCGGGTTCGGGAATGGGGACAATCGATATGTCGCCCGAAGATCGCAAGCTGACACGATACGTCCGTCCAGGTTCAACCTTCATGTAGCCCGTCGTACCATGGATCGCTCTTATACCGTACTCTTTGATTTGTTTTCTGTCGTTCGCCACTTTCCAGAAGTCCGACCAGATTTTATCGATGAGGTGATTTGAAGCATCTGAGGGATGATAAATTTTTGGTACATTCCCCGGTCGATCCAGCTGACTTCCGCTCTCTGGAGACTGTTTCTGGCCATAAATTCTGCGAAATAGTAACATGGATGAAGAGCGGTGAGTTTGTTCCTTTTGAATGAATTTGTCTTTGAATTTGACGATCCATCCGTCCACGTAGACGACCGGACTTTTCACCGTAAAAGTACGTGGGGAATCGATAACCTCATTTTTTTCGTTCAGTTCTGAGAATCGAATCCGGGTGTGAATTTGATTCTGATGTTCCGGACGAAATTGTTCAAGAACGGTTAAACGGGCAACTCGATGATCGGTCTTCAGCAATTTCATTTCGGTCTTGAGACGAGTAATCGTTTGTTTCTGGGCCTTTACCCGATGTTGTAATTTTTGCACTCGCTGCCGGGTGTCGACGAACTTATACCCGTACCATCCCAGCAAACCGAGAATTGTGGCCCCGATGAGGCTGATCAGGGTTATCAACATTTTTTGGAACCCGGACATGAATCTGGCGATCATGATTGACCTTTCTCTTTTGGGTTCGAGGGACGAAATGGTCTTGAGTTAATCAGCATGCTGGTTTACACTACTTTAACGATGGTTCCAAGCGATACACTTCTCCCCATCTTTCTCACCCGGAGAAGGATCGTATTCATTTGCACAATACTTCCGTATCGTTTCAGGATAAATTTGAGACCTCATTTTGTCAAATTCTCGTATCTACGTATGGTTAACTCGTCAGGTTCAGGTTCGTCGAACGATCCGGAACACGGTAAAAATTTTATTCGCAAGATCATTCGGCAGGATCTGGAGGACGGAACTCACGACCAGGTCATCACTCGATTCCCACCGGAACCCAATGGATACTTACATATCGGTCATGCGAAGTCCATTGTTTTAAATTTTGGGCTCGCGGATTCGTTTGAAGGCCGATGTCATCTTCGGTTTGACGATACCAATCCGGAGACCGAGAACATGACGTACGTCGAGTCGATTAAAGA
>CAZSFH010000011.1:21437-26858 GCA_964606115.1 uncultured Planctomycetia bacterium
CGTTCAGTGGCTTGGGTATAACTGGGGGGAACACCTGTATTTTGCGTCGGACTATTTTGAACAGTTCTACCAGTACGCGGTTAAGCTAATCAAGCAGGGAGATGCGTACGTAGATAGCCTGGACGAAGAAGAAATACGAGAATACCGGGGGACCGTTGAAGAACCGGGACGACCGAGTCCCCACCGCGATCGATCCGTTGAGGAAAATCTTGAGCTTTTCGATGAGATGCGGGCCGGACGACATGGAGAAGGAGAGCATGTACTGAGGGCTAAAATCGACATGTCATCCGAGCATATGTTGCTTCGTGATCCACTCCTTTACCGCATCCGCCATCGGGAACATTATCGACGCGGAGACGAATGGTGCATCTATCCGATGTATGATTTTGCACATCCCCTGGAAGATGCTATTGAGGATGTGACGCACTCGCTTTGTACGCTTGAGTTTGCCACCAATCGAGTCCTGTACGACTGGGTGCTGGAACACTGTCTGGACGAGAAAGAGCTTCCGGGACGACCTCACCAGTACGAGTTTTCCCGGTTAAACTTGAATTACACGGTGATGAGCAAGAGTAAACTCGGTAACCTCATCGAACAGGATCTGGTGGAAGGCTGGGACGACCCTCGTCTTCCCACGCTCATGGGGTTGCGTCGCCGAGGTGTTCCTCCTTCTGCGATTCGGTCTTTCTGTAACCGGATCGGGATCAGTCGCACACAGGGCCGCATCGAGATCGGGCAATTCGAGCATACCATTCGTGACGAGCTGGAAACATCGGCCCCCCGGGTGATGGGCGTGGTCAATCCACTCAAGGTAACCATTACCAATTTTCCGGAGGATGAGGTGGACTGGATTGATGCTCCGCACTGGCCCCGTAACGTCGACCGGTCCGATTATCGGGAATTACCGTTCACCCGGACGATTTACATCGAACGAGATGATTTTCGTCGTGATCCTCCGGAGGGGTTTATCCGTCTTTCACCGGGGCGGGAGGTACGTTTGAGGCACGGATATTTCATAACCTGTGAGGAGGTGGTTGAGAACGATGGCGGGGACGTTGTGGAACTGCGGTGCACGTACGACCCGGACACACGCGGCGGAAATGCCCCGGACGGAAGGTCTCCCGCCGGAACGATTCACTGGGTCTCGGCCGAGCACGCACAGGAGATTGAAATTCGATCGTACGACCGTCTTTTTCGGGTAGCCAATCCAGAGAATCAGGATGAATCCTACGAGAAGTACTTGAATCCGGACTCACTCGTTATTTCAACGGGTGTTGTCGAGCCGTCGCTTCTTCGTGATCTCGACGACCGCAGAGTCCAGTTTGAACGGGTCGGTTATTTCTGGCCGGATCCGGAGATCTCAGCCACTGAAGAACCGGTCTATAATCAGATTGTTCCTCTTCGCGACTCCTGGTCCAAAGAAGACAAACAGGAACAAAACATGGAGGAGAAGAGGCGAGAAAAGCGTCTGGAGAAGGAACGTCAGCGTCAACGATCTATCGCTGGTGAACAGGACCCGGTTGAACAATTGAACGATAATCAGACGGAACGATTCCAGACCTACCATGAGGAATATGATGTGGACGAAGAGCAGGCGGTGGTCATTGCAGGAGATGAGGCGTTCGCCGATTTTTTTGAGCGAGTGATCGATAAAAACAGGCAACCGATAGCAACAGCTCGTTTGTTGGTGAATGAGTTCCGTCCATTCTGTAAAGAGACGTCGATCCAGGATCTTCCGACGACAGCAAAACAGTTTGCACGGCTTGTCGAACTTGTGCAGGACGAAGTGATCTCAAGCCGCGGAGCGGACGAAGTTCTCGAAGAGATGGTTCAGACGGGTCGTAATCCGGACGAGATTATCGATGATCGAGACCTTCGTCAGGTGGATGACCGGGAGGTTCTCGAACCGGTTATTCAAGCGGTACTTGAAACCCATTCGGATCAGGTGAGGGAATATAAGCAGGGGAATGAAGGGGTGATTGATTTTCTCATTGGACAGGTAATGCAGGAAACCGGGGGTTCTGCCGATCCCGTTCTGACGCGAGAACTGCTTGAAACCCACCTATCAGAAGACTCCTACCAATACGAATGAGTCGGACCATTAAGCTTCCCTACGGTGCCGGAACCCGATCGGTTTCTCTTCCAGACGAATGGTGCGTGACCGTTTACCGTCCGAGCAACCAGGATCGTTCGGAATCAATGGTATCTCGGCAGGAGATGGATCATCACGTTGAGCAACAGGTCACCCCCCTGCTTGACTCAATGCCCGCCGATGCTTTCTCGGATCCGGTGGTTGCAATTCCGGACCACACCCGTGACGCCGCACAGGCTCCGTTTATCGAGTCGATCTGGACCACGCTTAAGAATAGGTATCCGGAGAATTCGAGTCGCTCTCTGACAATTCTGATCGCAACCGGACGTCACAGACCACCGTCGAAGAAACAGATGGAGGATCTGGTTCCCGGTTCTGTCCGATCACAGTCGGGAGTCCAGGTGGGTGTTCACGACGCATTTAAACCGGCGGAACTCACGGAAACCGGAATCAGGATCGACCGTACGCCGATACGGATTCAGAGGCGTGCATTTTCTGCCTCGGCTCTGATGCTTTACGGACAGGTTAAATATCATTATCTGGCGGGGTACGGGGGAGGGCCGAAAATGCTTTGTCCCGGCCTGGGGGGGGATGCTTCGATTACCGCTGTTCATCGCAGAACCATGCCGGAAAACAATTCTCGAAAGACGACTGCTGAAATCGGACCGGGACAATACGAGAAGAATCCGATGCAGGAGGCGATTCGGACCATCTTTGAGGGAGTGGATACGAGACAGGAGAACCTCTATGGCGTGCAGTTTGTAAGGGAGCCGGGGGGAACAATATCCGGCTTACATGCTGGTTCAGTGATCGATTCCCATCGCCGGGCCATTAAGTCATACCGGGACGAGCATGAGTTTCAGATTGACAATTCACCGGACGTTCTTGTTTTATCTCCGGGAGGATCTCCGTCGGATGTGGATTTGATTCAGTCCCACAAAGCCCTACAGCACACCCGTGAACTGTACGGCCCTGAGACTGAAGTGGTATTGTTTGCCGAGTGTCCGGATGGTTACGGGTCGGAGGATATAAAACCCTGGCTTATGGAAGAAAGCATTGATGTCATCCGGGAAAAACTGAACCGTTCGTTTGAAGTCTATGGAAGGACGGCACTGGCACTGAGAACTCTAGCCGAAAACACTCGTCTATCGGTGGTTACAGAAATGGATTCAGCTCTTCTCATGAAAACGGGAATTCGGGTTTATGCATCGTCGGACGAGTTCTTGGATGATCTCAGAGCACGATATGAAGACCCACCTCGTGTTCTTGTTCTCCCCGAAGCGTCGTCTTTTCTGTACAGGTGCCTCGATGGCGATAATTGAACGGCGATATAGCCGTATGAGAAGAATGGAGAAGGGCGAATCAGAGTCCATAAAAAGGTTGTGCAAACTCAGCGGACCGGAGTTCGGTCAGCGAAGTACGGTTTTTCCCGAGATGGTTCAATCAGAGGAAGAAGAGTCTTCATCGGACTCGCGGTCCAGGTCAAGATCTTCCGGTGGGTAGCTGGGAAGTTCTTTCATGGGGGGTTTTTCCTCGACCTTGCTCTGGAATTTTTCCAGAACCAAATCCTTTCCTTTCTGGCCAATCAGGTTCATGACTTCTGTTTCACTTACCTCAATCGGATAACGACCGCGTTCTTTGGCTCGAAGAAGAAGGACCTGGAGGATTCGAAACGCCATTTTACGGAGACTGCTGAGCGACTGGTTGTGGTGAATACGCTGGTCGAGGTCGACCTGAGCGATACGGTGCAGACCGTAATAATGTGTCATATCGATCAGCATACCGGTTTCGACCCCGTACTCCGGGAAAAACGGAATGGATTCTAGGACCGAACGCATTCCGGCGTATTCCCCGGAAAGGGGCTGAACAAAATAGGATAGCTCCGGGAAAAATATATTGAAAAGCGGGCGTGCGGTAAGTTCCGTTACACGTCCCCCTCCCGTTGGTTTGAGCTCCCCGCTCAATTTAATCGGACGTTCGTAGAAGGCCTTTGAAAATGCAATTTCATCCTTCATAAGAATCGGACCGAGCAGTCCGTAGATAAACTTCGCATCAAAATTTTCAATGTCCGCGTCGACCCAGCAGATCAAATCACCTTTCAACAAGTAGAGACTGAGCCAGAGATTAATCCCTTTTCCTTTTATAAAACCGGTCTGATCCCGGTAATCAACGGCATTATGGACCGTTGCTCCTTTTTCCCGGGCGATGTCCGGGGTGCTGTCGGTACTGTTACTGTCGATCACTGCAACTTCATCGACGAGGGAGTATTCGTCGACGAGTCGTGACTGGATGATATCAAGGATTTCCCCGATCGTATCTTCTTCGTTCAGGGTGGGAATACCGACGCTTATGGACAGATCCTGTTCTTCCTTTCGTTCCACCAGATGACTGAGTTCCGCGAAATCGGAATTATGAAACGTATTTTCCCAGAACCAGCGTTCCCACCGTTTTTCGTCCTGATCCTCACGATCGGCGGTGAATTCATCAAGAGACATAATCTGTTTGAGCCCAAATAATCATTGGAGATAGAGGATATACGTAGTGTCGAAGAGACAAAGACCGATCAAGGTGTGTTGGATCAAAATGGGAGGTCACTCGTCCGGATAGACACTCACCCGTCGACCCCCTTCGAACTTGACACGACCGTCAAGTTTGGCAAACAGGGTATCATCTTTCCCGCGACCGACGTTCATTCCCGGCTTCCATCGGGTACCACGCTGCCGGATGATAATGGAGCCAGCGGTTACCTCCTCACCACCAAACGCTTTAACGCCGAGCCGTTTTGATTCACTATCACGACCATTTTTTGTATGTCCCTGAGCCTGTTTATGTGCCATAGCAAATCAGAAAGTTCCAAAAATGGGTAAGATCCTGATACATCACAGATTTACATCATATTACTGTACCGGATCCTATAGCTCGTTTCAACAGTCAATGTTCTTTATTGCGTTTTGGTCATCAATGAACGCTTTCGACGTTATTTTACCAGAAAGCCGTGACTTTCACCGAATTAATGGGGTTGTGATTGTCTTTTCTCTCGTCATCATGTTCGTATCTTAACGCGTAGGTAGCCGATACGATGAACGGAGATGTGGGTTACGTCGAAAGATTCTGAAAAAATTTAGGACGATAGATAAAAACTGAATTTATTGGGCGGTGATAACCGAAGGAGATAGTTTAATCTCAGTAATTAAGGAGAATGTAGGGTTGCATTTATCCCCATCAAGTAATTATACTAAACAACGTCATTTCACGGGGCGTAGCGCAGCCTGGCATGCGCGCTACACTGGGGGTGTAGAGGTCCCCGGTTCAAATCCGGGCGCCCCGAT
>CAZSFH010000012.1:0-7985 GCA_964606115.1 uncultured Planctomycetia bacterium
ATCCGGAAGGAACCTATTCAATTACGATTGGTGGAACCGTGCACAAGCGGAGGTAGCACCGCGGTTATATTTGGACGCCTGATACACCTACTTGCTGTCACGTTCTTATCCTACCTTTAAGATCTGATAAGAGAGCGTGTGCTCGGTTAGGGTACAGCGTCCGGTCAGTGGTTCAACAAATCCCTCTGCGGTATCTTGGTTCCTCGACATTCCGTGATCCTCACCATTAAAGATACTGGCTTCGCAGATTCCTCGCGTTGCCACGCTACAAAGGAAGATAAACTGTTTTTTCAGGGGGGGATCATGTTATGGTTCTGTACTCATATCTATAACTCATATCTGTACTTGTGTTTGACATGATGGAACGTGAGAATGGGGCTGTGCCTGAAGAGGAACAGGTAGGAGTTTCGACCGAAGATAAAATCCGGGGCCCTGCTAAACCGGAACGGGTCGCTTTCGGTCAGATAGCGATTGACCTTGGTTATGTTACCGAGGAACAGATTGAGGAGGCGCTTGAAACGCAGGAAACCCTGCGTGAACAGAAAGAAGGCGATCCACCGAAACTTGGTTCAATTCTGGTTCACAAGGGGTATCTGACGAAAAAACAGGTCCGGGAGGTATTCCGCACGCAGGGGCGGCTTGGAGGTCATACCGAAATTGAGGGGTTTCGGCTGGAGGAGAAGATCGGTGAAGGGTCGAAAGGAGCGGTGTACCGGGCGAGCAAGGAAAACGCTGAGCAACCGGTCGCTCTCAAAATTCTATCCCCGAAACTGGCCCAGGACGAACAAAACATCAAGCAGTTTATTCGAGAAGCCCGGGCACTGGCAAAACTCAACCATCCCCACATCGTCCAGGGGATCGATGTGGGAGAGTCTAACGGGGTCCATTATTGTGTCATGGAGTATATCGAAGGCCCAACCGTGAAGGAGTTGCTTGATCAGAACGGGGAAATGGATTCCCACCGAGCTCTGCGATATATTATTCAGATAACGAAGGCCCTCCAGTGCGCACATGAACATCAGATGGTCCACCGGGACGTAAAACCGGATAACATGATGGTGAATTCGGAGGGGAATGCAAAGCTCTGTGATCTCGGGCTGGCTCACGTGGTGACCGAGGGAGATATCAGGGATTCGGGTCTTGGAACACCGAATTACCTGTCGCCCGAACAGGCCCTTCGGGAATCCGAGCTTAATATTCAGGCGGATCTGTATTCACTCGGGGCGAGTTTTTACCACATGCTGACCGGGCGGGTTCCATTTATCGGCGAGACGTCAAAAGAGGTGGTACGAAAGCAGATTGAGTCTCCGTTACTCCCGCCCCGCGAGGTCAATCCGAAAATTGATGAGGAGATTGATCGGATCGTTCGGAAATTAATGAAAAAGTCACGCTCGGATCGTTATAATACGCCGTCCGATGTTCTCGAGGATCTGGAACAGGTGGATAAACGATTTGAGGAGCGTTCGTGATGAAAGAATCTCTTACGACGGTGGACTGGTGTGTTATCGTAGGATATTTCCTCGTTATTGTCGGGATTATTTGGTGGGTCCTGACAAGGGAGCAGAAGGATACGTCGGATTATTTCCTCGCCGGTCGAAACGTCGGCTGGTTTGTCATTGGAGCATCCATTTTTGCGTCCAATATCGGTTCGGAACATCTCGTTGGCCTGGCGGGAACGGGGGCGAAATCCGGTGTGGTCATGGGACACTGGGAACTTCATTCCTGGATTATTTTGCTTCTTGGATGGGTGTTTGTCCCGTTTTATCTGCGGAGTAACGTGTTTACCATGCCCCAGTTTCTTGAGAAGCGATTTAATTCCACGGCCCGCTGGTTTCTATCGATTGTGATGCTGGTCAGCTATGTTTTGACCAAGATCGCCGTGACGCTGTATGCCGGGGGCATCGTTATTGGAACACTGACGGACCTATCGTTCTGGTGGGGGGCTCTTCTCCTGGTGGGTATCACAGGGGCCTACACGATTCTCGGTGGACTTCGGGCGGTGGTGTATACGGATACGCTTCAGTGTGTCGTGCTCCTGATCGGCTCGATAGCCGTAACCGGCTTCGGTCTTTATGAGATCGGGGGATGGGGGCGTCTGTACGAAGTGGCCGGCAGTGCTCATTTCGATATGTGGAAGCCCGCCGATCATGAAAGTTTTCCCTGGCCCGGTGTTCTACTCGGGGCGCCGATCGTGGGAATCTGGTACTGGTGTACGGACCAGTATATCGTTCAGCGGATCCTTGCCGCTCGAGATGAAACTCAGGCTCGCAGGGGGACGATCTTTGCCGGATACATCAAAATTCTTCCGTTTTTTATCTTTATCATTCCCGGGATTATCGCCTATGCGCTTGTTCAGACCGGTGAGATCCAGGCATATGAAAGTGCGGATCAGGCGTTTCCGCATCTTGTGAAGACCATCCTGCCGGTTGGTCTTCGGGGGTTGTTAGCGGCCGGATTGCTTTCCGCTCTGATGAGTTCTCTGTCGTCGGTGTTCAATTCCTGTTCAACTCTTTTCACCGTCGATATTTATGAAAAGATAGTGCCGGACGCGTCCGAAAGACATTATGTGCTGGTGGGGCGAGTAGCGACCACCATTGTTACGCTGCTCGGACTGCTGACGATACCAATCATTCGAGGGATGCCCAAGGAGCTTTATCATTACCTGCAGACGGTGCAGGCAACGATCGGACCGCCAATCGCGGCCGTTTTCCTGCTTGGAGTGTTCTGGAGTGGAGCCACCGCTTCAGCGGCGGTTCGAACGCTTGTGTGGGGATTTGTGATTGGTATGCTTCGCCTGTTGGCGGAATTCAGCAAGCCGGGACTGGAGGCCATGACGAGGCTTCATCCCAACGACTGGATCGGAGGGTTGTACGAGGGACTTCACTCGTTTTCGGACGTAAATTTTCTTTATTTCGCCGTGTCCCTGTTCGTCTTTTCCCTGCTGATGCTGGTGGGGATCAGTATGGTGACGGAACGACCGTCCCGAGAAAAGATTGACGGATTGACGTACGCCACCACAGCGGCGGAGGACACCGAGGCGTCCCGGGCGAGCTGGGGAACCTGGGATGTTGTTCATTCGGTGGTCATCTGTGTCATTCTGATCGGAATCTTCAGTTATTTCACCGGGTGACACGGTATCGCGGGAGACGTTTCAGGGATGGATTCAATCAGTCCAATTTGAAAAGGAGGCTTGGATGAGAGGTCAACGAAACCTGGACTCGTTTACTCCTCAGGATTCCGTGTTCGATTACAGCCGTCCGTTTGTATTGCTGGCCATTCTTCTCCTGATCTCCTGCAGTACGCCGGAATCCTCATCGAAGAAGGACCCGAAAGAATCCCGAACGCTGAGGATTCACATGATTTCGGGGTCGAAGGAGTACAAATCCGCCGAATCTCTTTCGTCCTGGAAACAGCGCCTGGAATCGCGTTATTCCGTGGAATGTGTCATTTCCCTGGGGACGGATCGCACGAAGACGATTCGTGGGCTTGAGAAGCTATCGGAGGCCGATCTGCTCGTCCTGTTTAATCGACGCTTTGAACTGAAGGAAAAGTGCTGGAACCCCATCGAACGGTATTTAAAATCCGATCGGCCCGTGCTCGGAATTCGCACGGCAAGCCACGCGTTCGATCGAAATTTCCCGAACATCGATCAGCAACTGCTCGGGGCAAATTACCACGGCCACGGGCCTCCGGGGGACGTTCGGGTCATTCGATCCGAAGCACATCAGGACCATCCAATCCTGACCGGAATTACGGGTTGGAAGCGGAAGGGAAAGCTATACAAAAATAATCAATTTGCCGATTCGACCAAAATTTTGTTAACGGGAGAGGGAAAGGGAATGAGTCAGCCGGTGGCCTGGATCAACAGACGCAACGGTCAGCGTGTGTTTTATACCTCCATGGGATTTCCCCATGACTTTAAAAACAAGCAGTTTCTTCGGCTGTTAAAGAATGCAATTGAGTGGACGACCGAACGTTCTTTACGTAAATAGACCGAATCTGAAAAGGAAAGCGACCACTCAGAGGATGCCCGTCCGCTCTTCAGCGTAAAAAAGCAGTTCGCAGGATTAAAAACCCCGCTTTCTGTTGTACTTTCGGACATAGTCCAGCCGTTTCTTCACAGCTTTCACCCCTTTGATTTTTTGATCAAGAGACCGGGCTTTTTCAAGATGCGCTTCGATCAGATTCAGAACCTCCGGTGCATCGGTCAGATCGAACACGAAAGGTCTGACGTCCTCAATGAAAATTTGAAGCCATCTCTGATATTGCCCCTCGGATTTCTGTTTCGCTCCGGACAGGAGGGTTTTAAAACGGTTAATGGCCCGGCGTCGTATGGAGGAGGAACGGTCTCGGAGCAGCCGGATCGTCGTGAGGTACCGTCGAAGTGGAGAAAATCGGGCTTCGAAGGCCGAGTTTGATCGTCCATGTGGACGGAAACGTCCATTCCGAGATTCGCCGGTCCCGAACCATTAATTGAAACGTCTGGGAGGTGCTTGTGGTTCCGTCGTGGGCGGTGAATTGAAATTTATATTTTTTCTGGCCGTGGTCACGAGCGGGACGAAACGACAGAACACCCGATTCCCGGTCAAATGTAGCCGCATCCGGCAAGTTTTTCGGAACAATGATCACATGATCCCCGTCTGGATCCACGGCTCGAACGATGCGATTGAACCGTTTCCCTTCATCGATGATTTTTCGTTTGGGGAACATCATCTGTGGAGCCGTGTTTTTATTTGGATTCTTTCCAATTCGAAGGCGCCGGGAGGACTGATTCAGAATCCGCCCATTTTCGTTGACCACACCCACCCGGAACGGATACGCTCCCGTCTGGTGTTTTTCCGGTGTCCAGGTCATCCGGTGGGTCTCATGGTTGAAGACGGCCCCGGGAGGAAGTTCGAGTGGAAGGATTTCAAGATTTTCCGCTTCTTCGGGTTTCTCCTTCCATCGAACCTTAAGCTTGAATGGTTTTTCCGGAGGGCCGGATTTGGGACCGGAGATGGTGAGAGAGGGTTTCTCATAGGGTAACACCGTAATATTCCAGGAATGTTCGCCGGACAGTTTTCCGTAATCTCGTCGTATGCGGCGATTCATAAAGTTCACGCGTACCGTTAACCGGTGCTGACCGGGGGAGAGGTTGAGGTTATCAACCTGGGTCCAGGTCCGGACCCCACGGGCCTGATAGGTTTCCAGAGGAGACCCGTTAAGATACCAGTTCGCTTTTAGCTTTCCGATGGAGTTTCCCCGGGAGCGGGTTACAACGGCTTTGATACCCACCTTTTTGTTCTCGGAACGAAAAAGAACGGGGGTCGGGGATTCAGGATGCGCCCGATCGATCGGGGTGACGAATTGATAGAAGGACCGTTCCATCTGTTCCAGACAAACCGGACAGAATGGGGCCGAGGGATTTCGCATCCGGCAGTCAGGGGAGGGCCGGTAATGGTTTTTGCGGTGATAGTAAGCTCCTTCGTACATTCCGATTTGCTGATGGGGGGGTGGTTTGGGGAAAGCCCAGTAATGCCACCGGGCGTCCTGGAGGTTGGGCTGAATGGAGATGTTCGGATAGTTGTGATCTCCGCTAAGCGGGGGACGCTTCTTCGCCAGTTCTTCATCAACGTATTCGTCTCCAAGATCTCCGAAGGCATGGCCGAGTTCGTGAATCAGGGTGTCGGATATCTGATTTTGCCCTCGCGGTATTGTTAGTACTCCCCATTTTGTCTTCGGCGATATTGAACCCGTTGCGCGGAGGTTTTTGGTTCCTTCGCGAAGTGTGTTCGCGATGACGACGGCCAGTTCTGTGTCCGGGGCAAGCTCGGTGACCTTGCGGACTTTCTGCTGTGACGCACGAACGGATTTCGACCGCCCATGTCTGGAAATGGAAGTGCCAAGGGTGGTCATTCCGGAGATCCCCGGCTGATTTTCGTAGATCGACATCCGGTGGAAGTTTATATGCTCCGGATAGCTGGAAAAGGGCCGCGCTCGTTTGATGGCTCTGATGAGTGATTTGCAGGTAAAACGGTACGTTTTACGAGATTTTTTCGTCCAGCCGTCCGGAAGGAAGACCACGTCGACTCGCTGGCTCACGTCACCTTTGTAAACGAGGGATCTGATATCGTACACATTATAGATATCGATTTGTTTCGAACGTTTCTTTTTTTGTTGGTTTCGAGCTTCTGTAATGAGCTGTTTCTGTTTATTTTGAATGAGTTTCTTGATCTCCCCGGCGTTTGACGGCATTTCGGTTTTGGGGAAGATGGTTTGGAGATGTCGTTTGATCCAGGTTCTGTTCTTTTCCGGCGTTAACGTTCCCTGTGAAGCAAGAATTTTCCGGGCCAGCAGGTGCTGATCGTGCTTCTGGCACTTTTTCAGTAGTTTATCCGTGGAGACGGTTCTGAATCTCCACTGAATTCGAAGGTGGGTTTCCGGAGTGAGCTGCTTGTATTCGTACGTCCTGCTGGTTCCATTATGAAGAACGGTGGCCGAATTCTCCGTGGCTTTCAGAACGATTCCATGGAAGGGTGCTCCTTCACGGGGCTGAATAAAAAAGCGGTATGGTGTGTTGGTAAGCTCCTGTTTCGGCTGAAGATCGTTTGATGTTGAAGGAGCTCCAAATAGAGACGGTACAAGGCAGAGGACGGTCAGCGAGATCACAAGGAGGACGATAGATCGGCGTCTACGGAGTTGCGTTTTTAAGCGAATCATTTTTGATCCGGTACGGTATTGAAGGAGTCATCCGTTTCTTGGATCCATTTGCGAAGAAGAGAGCGATGGCGTTTCAATTTATTCCTATGAGATGAACGTTCTGCGAGATTTACCATTTCACCGGGGTCTTCTTTCATATCGAAGAGTTGTTCACGGTGCTGGCCCTTATTGTAAACGATGTATTTGTAGCGACGAGTTCGAAGCATGCGGCCCTTGACTCCAAAGTCGCTTTTCCAGGTGCCGAACGTGGTTTCGGAAACAACGTATTTTCGATTTTGTTTCTGATTTTTATTCTCGATCAGGGGACGGAGGCTTTGACCCGGGAGTGAGTCGGGCACCTCGAGCCCCGCGTAATCCATAACCGTGGGGAGTACGTCAAGATTGGATACCAGGGACGAACCGTCCACTCGTTCCTTCGTGCCGCCCGGAGGCCGGACGATGAACGGGACACGGGTGGCTTCGTCGTACAGTACCTGCTTCTGGTTCCAGCGGTGGGCGGAGCTTCCGTCGCCGTGTCCGCCGACGTACAGGACGAGCGTGTTTTTTAATTTGCCGGATTTACGTAGTTCACTGAGCAGTGTGTTCAGATGGGTGTCCATCTCTTCGACGAGCTGGCGGTAACCCCAGAGATACCGTTTCCAGGTGTTCAGGCCGGCGTATCTCAGCGGATAGGCTCTCGGGTGTGTGGGCCAGATATGATTTCGGAGCACCTCCGGCTCGTAGGGGGGGATCGGAAAGTTGTTTGGCAGCGGAGGGAGATTGTCTGTCGAGGGGAATTTCTCAAGGGGGCCGTCCGGTAATTTCTCGTCCTGTCCGTAGTTTCCGAGTTTCCTCGCCAGCTCACAGGCATCGTGGGTGCGCATAACCGAGGTGACAAGAAAGAACGGGCGATTCCGGTCTTTAAATGCAAATAAATTGCTTTTTCGCACCACCTGTTCATCGTCATGGGTGATTTTGAATTTTGTCTGAAACCCATTCCCCGCCTCGGGAACCATGTGCCATTTACCGATCCAGCCCGTATCATATCCGGCGTCCGACATGACCTGGCCGATCGGGTATTCGGCATCCACGTGATCTGTTTTCCCGTTACGGGTCATGCCGAGCGTATGGGGCATTCGTCCGGTCATCATACTGACCCGGGCGGGCGAACACAGGGGCTGGGTGGTGTAGGCGTTCTCATAAAGAACTCCTTTCGACGCGAGGCGATCCAGGGCCGGGGTTTGCAGGTGGTCAGCACCGGCACAGAGGTTGCGAGTCCCCCGTAATCGTCCATCAGGCGGGTGTGG
>CAZSFH010000012.1:7995-10728 GCA_964606115.1 uncultured Planctomycetia bacterium
AGCACCGGCACAGCTCATGGCCCAGCCGGAATGCTGGCAGGAAAAGATGAGAAGGACGTTCGGGCGGTCACCACCTGATGAATTTCCGGTCTTCTTTTGAGGAGATCCTGAACAGGAGACCGGAAAAAAACTCAGGTACAGAAATAGGATACCCGCGAAAAGAAACCGTCCGGGGCCCTTCGATCGAAATTCGCTCATGATCTGGAGAACAGAGGAAATTTAATATTAACTCTCGAAAACCTTTTCAGTTTCACCGATATACATCATACATCATATCATTTGAGGAAGCCCCGGACAATCCCTGCCATATCAACGTTCGAGGCCATGGATCTGAACTCGCTTTCAGAAGCGAGACCTGGGGTTTTACCGGGAATGATCCTGAAGTCCGCGTGGGATCACCAGACGCTCGATTATTTCGAAGAGTCCCTGGATGAGAAGGGCGAGAAGGGAGGCGGGAATGGCCCCCTCCAGGATCAGGCCCACATCGTCGAGTCGGATTCCGGTCAAGATGGGCTGACCGTATCCTCCGGCACCGATGAGAGCACCCAGAGTGGCGGTTCCGACGTTGATCACCGCAGAAATTTTGATACCGGACAGGATGGTACGTGCCGCGACCGGTAGCTCGATGCGCAGGAGTCTTGTCAGGGGAGGCAAACCGACGGCCACGGCGGATTCCCGGATCTCCGGAGGGATGTCATTCAGCCCCGCGTACGTATTTCGAACAATCGGAAGAAGACTATAAAGAAACAGTGCGGCGATGGCGGGTTTGTCTCCGATCGGCAGAAACGGCAACATAAACACCAGCAGAGCAAGGGCCGGAACGGTCTGAATGATTCCCACCGCTCCAAGAATGCCCTGTCCGAGGGTTGGTTTACGTGCACTGACGATGCCCAGTGGAACGGCAACTACCAGCGCCATGGCCATCGAGATCAGCACGAGTTTCAGGTGTTCGATCGTGGTGCGAGTAAGGCGCTCAACGAAGGATGGTGCGGTGGTTCCGCGGATTTCCAGTTCGGGGAACTGGTTCGACAGAAACGTCGAGGCGACGGATGAAACCGGATTCCGGTCAATGGAGACGGAGGCGTTGAGATTGACCATCCGATCTTCGTCGATTGTTCCCTCAAGTTTGCGAATCGTCGGGATCACTTCGGGCGATTGCTTTTTCAGATCACTGCGGTACAGGACCACTGCGTGGTAGTCCGGGAAAAAGTTTCGATCGTCCTTTAGTTTACGGAGATCGTATTTACGAATTTTCGCGTCGGTGGAGTACAGGTCCGTGACGTCGATGCGATCCTGGTTCAGGGCACGGTAGGCAATCTGATGTTTCAGGCCCCGGACGTTTTTATGGGGAAGGTTATAGGCCGAGCGGAGGGCCGGCCAGCCGTCATCTTCGCGGTCCATGTATTCGTTCGTGAATCCAAGGCGGAGGTCGGGATGATCCTTGAGGTCGGAGATGGATTGAATACCAAGTTTCCGAGCTTTTGACGCTTTCATTCCGAGCACATAGGTGTTTTCGAATCCCAGCGGCCGTGACATTTTCAGGTTCCGTTTTCGGAGAGCCCGACGGAGTTCGGGACGGCTCTCTATGTTCTGGCCGGCGAATATTTCGTTTGTCAGGGTTCCGGTATACTCCACGTAAAGGTCAATCTGTCCCTGGCGGAGAGCTTCCCAGCAGACCCGTGTGCCCCCGAGTTCTTTTTGATGGCGAGCTTTTGCCCCGGTCGATCGGACAAGCTGGGTGAGGATCTCACCGAGAAGCACGGATTCGGTAAAGGTTTTCGAACCGATTTGCACGGTATCTTCGTCGGTTCCCTCCGGATTGTTCTCTCCGGCGTTCACGGGACATTCGGATGGAATTAGAAGGAAAAGAAAAATGACCGTGAGCAGAATATGGTGCTGGCGGGAGGCAACAGTCATTCTTGATCCACACCGAATAGCTGTTTCTGGGCCCGTATAAACGAGGTGACAAAGTCGTTTTTCGGCTGGTCGAGAAGCTGGTCCATGTTTCCGCGTTGAACCAGACGGCCGTTGTTCATCAGAAAAATGGTGTCCCCGAAAAACGATGCTTCGTTCATGTCGTGCGTGACGAGGAGAACGGTTTTATTCAGTGTTTGAAAGATCGATCGCAGTTCGTCCTGCAGCTTTGATCGAATCATCGGGTCCAGGGCGCTCAGTGGTTCGTCCAGGAGCAAAGCATCTGGATCGAGGAACAGGCCTCTCATTAAGCTCACTCGCTGACGCTGCCCACCGGACAATTCACCGGGATAGGAGGAAAGCAGATCGGCGTCGAAGTTCGTCAGTTCCACAAGTTGTTCCACGCGGTCGTCAATTCGGGAGACATTCCAGTTCAGATGGTCCGCCATGACCGTCATGTTCTGTCGTGCCGTCATATGCGGGAACAGTCCGCCTTCCTGAATGACGTATCCGATCCGAAGACGGACGTCACGTGCGTTTCGGGTGGTGATTTTTTTACCGTCGAAGGAGACCGTTCCCCGATCCGGTTCGATCAGGTGAAGGACCAGCCGCAGGGCGGTGGATTTACCACAGCCGCTCGGCCCGATAAGAACCGATGTTTTGCCGGAAGGAACCTCAAGGGATAGATCGCACAGGGCGGATGTCTCATCGAACGTTTTATGAACGCCATCGAACGTGATCATGATACGTCGGTCCGTTCGGGTGTTCTCAGGTGGACCCTGAGCAGAAGGTTAAAACGTCAGGACCTGATCGTGCTGC
>CAZSFH010000012.1:10738-18623 GCA_964606115.1 uncultured Planctomycetia bacterium
GGGTGAGCGCGGCGAGATCTTTTCCTTCTCCCATTTCTGCGCATTCGATCAGCTGTCCCGAACGTTCGAGGCCCCGGCCTTGTGCGCAGGGACGGCAGGTGATCATGCGGAAATTATGGTCTTTCAGAAATGAAAGGACATCGCCAACCGGCGGGAGGCCGACCCCTTTGATCTCATGCAGATCCGTGTTTCGTGAAGCCAGGTACACGGCTTCCTGCATGAGAAACATCTCCGGGCGTTCCTCGGGATAGTTGCCGTCTCCGGCGGCACCGATGGATCCCTTCAGGGCCGCGAACGGAAGAATTGCCTGGTTGGGCTGGTCGGGTCCGTGCGTTGCAACTGTGAGCATGGGTTATTTGTGATTGGAATTCATGCGAAAATCATTGGGAGACAGGCCTTTGCGAAAATTTCCAAAGCCGAATTCCGTGGTTTCGAAGGAACCGACCGTGTCGACGTTCGCCTGATCGGGAACCTTCATGTCAAGCAAGTGATAAACGGAATTGACCAGGAGCCGTCGGAGTCCTTCACTTTTGAGATCCTGCGAGGCGCCCATGGTGGTTGTGAAGACGTCTCCTTTTTTTCCGTCCGGGAGCTGATAGGATTTCGTCCAGGCCACCGGCATCATGGGATTATTTTTCTTTCCTTTTACCGGTTTGCTGTCCGGTTTCATGCCGTTCAGAACCTGACCGAGAACGAGCGGTTTGCTATCCCCCGGAAGCGGACGGTTCACCGCGTAGACGTCGGTGGGGCCCCAGATGTCGCCATCATGAACACGGTTCGTAATGGGATGGTCCTCAGATTTATCGGGAATGATCCCCCGGGTGGATTGTGATCCGTGTTTTCCATGGTGGGTGACCCAGGTTTCTCCGAGCACGAGTTTTCCGAAGCCTCCTTTCCAGGCCGATTTCGTTCCGTTGTAATCAAACGAATAATGGTGCCATTTGCTCGATTTCGGATAGCGGAACGCGTGGGTTGCCGTACGCATTCCGATTACGGGTTTTCCGGACTTGAGGAAACGATCGATCGGTTTTATCTGGTTGTCCGGTAGCTGGCGGAACCGGGTAAAGATGATCATCAGATCAGCGGTTTTCAATTTGTGGGTACCGGGGATGTTTTTGTTGTAGTCAGGTTTGATGCGTCCGGTGTCCGGGTTGATCGCGAACAGCACGGTACAGGTAAAACCGTGTCGTCGAGCGAGTATTTTTCCCAGCTGAGGAAGAGCTTCTTCGGATCTGTATTCCTCGTCTCCCGATATAAGAACGACGTGTTGACCGTTACCCGGACCGTCAGTTCCCTCGTAGACGACCCAGGGAGGATTGTCCTCTTCATCGGCCTGAATACCGTTCGAGGAAGCACATGAAAGTGCGATGAGTATTCCCGGTAGAGCGATGAGAAAAAGGATGAAGCGTTTTTCATTCATCGGCCTGTGGTTTCGAAACTGGAGAGAAAAATTGTACCGCATACCGCATTTCTCACGCTGCCAAATCAGAGCGAATAAAACTACTCGAGCCAGTGTGATTTATCGTGTGGTTCGAACCTCACAAGTTCACCGTTTTTTCCCCCGAAGAGGACGGATCGGCCCTCGGGGGTGAAAACAGCTTGCGAGAGGGAAAAATCAAGATCCAATTTTGCATGATATTGTCCCCGTGGAAAGGAACGAATGTTCACGTGTCCATTCGACTCGCCGGATAGAATCAGTTTTCCATTCGGGGAGAGGTCGAGAAGGAACGGATCGTTTTCGTGTTCGGTGAATTCGTCTTCAATCATGCCACGGATTAGATTAGCTGAGTAAACTCCTCCGGGTCCGATATACGCCAGGTTTTCTCCCCCCGGTGCCAGTTTCATGTCCCGGACGGCACCCTCGTTTTCAAACGTGTTGACCAGCTCATCACGCTTTGTATGCCACATGCGCACCGTGCCGTCAAGCGAGGAGGTAAACAGGTATTTCCCGCCGGGACGGCTGAACAACATTTGGGTGATATCGTCCGAGTGTGCGTCGTATTCATATTGAACCGCACGATCGGATCCCTCCCAGTATTTGAAAGTTGATCCCCTCCTGTCGTCGCAAAGTCCTGACGGGAAGGAGGGTATCGAACAAGGGATACGAAATCGTTATGCGCTTCCCCGATAACGCTTGAGACCAGGTTTTTAAACAGATCAACAATGGTAATTTCCCCCTGGTCGTCGCCGATGATGGCGAAACTTCCTTCCCCGGAGATATCCAAATCCAGGAGGCGCTGAATATCAAGATGAAGCTCGCCGGCGTCGGACAGGTTTGACATCCTCCGCCTGTGAATCCGTCCGTTTTCTAATCCGATAAGGATGTGCCGCAAAGCATCGTTCAGTATGATTTTGCGTATTTTCCCTTCCATATCCGTCCTGTTTTGCCGCTGACCCTGTTTCCAGTTCCAGGAGATCAGGGTGCCCTCCCGATAGACCGAATAGAGAGGAGGGGTTCGTTCGGTGGAGGGAAACTTCATGTTCACGATCTCGCTCTTATGACCTTCAAGCGTTGTCTTGTGAAATTGATCCTCTTCAGTTCCATTTCCCGGTGTTCCGGTTTTGTTTGGGGATTCCATCTCCAGTTCGCTCATGTTCGAATCCTGCGTTTCGTTCCGGGAATCGTCTTCGGGGTCGGAAAGGGTTTCGGATTCGCCGGTGGAATCACCTGACACATTGAAGATGGTCTGTTTTCGACAGTAATTGACGTTTTCCTGGATCCGGTTCCGGGTTTCCGTTCCTTCCGCGGCTTTGTCGTACGCCTTTCGCAGTACGTCAAGGGCCTCGTCCCATTTTTCTTCTTCCATTCGTTCTTCTCCCTTTCGGAGGTAGGTTTCAGCTTTTCGATTTTTCAGGTCGCGCTGGATCGTATCGGCGGATTCACGGAGCTTCGTGATAATGGATTCGACCTGCTCTTCCTCCTTTTCTTTCGCGATCTCACGAATCCGAACGAGAAGTTCGTCGACTTCGGTTTCGATGACCGGTTCCGATTCCGTCTTTTGTTCTTCAGTCTCTTTCCGTTCGGCTGGGCCGTCGGTATCCGAGTGGCTGTCGTCCAAAGTGGGTTTGGCTGTATCCTGATCCTGAGAAGAATTGGACAACTGTTCCCTGGCCTTTTGCAGGGCCCCGAGAAGGGCGCTGAAATCCTGATAGCGATCGTCCGGATCAGTTGCGAGACAGGTGTCCGAAATGTTTATAAGACGTTCGTCATCCGTGATCCAGACGCCGTCAGAATCCGAAAACACGTTTTCCATCACTCGTCCGATCAAATAGATGTCCGACCGTATATCGCCGTGCAGTGGATTCGTACGAATTTCGGGCGGAAACCAGTTCGGGTAGGTCCTGTAAGCGGTCTTCCAGCGTTCAGGTTGAAGTCGGATAAGATAGCGAAGTCCGGGGTCGGCCACTCGTAGTTGATCCCGGTTGGAAAAACAAACCCGCTCGGGTGTCAAACTCAGGTGGTGCGCGGGAATTCCTGAACAGGCCTTGAAGCCCTTCGTTAAATGGATGACGCCGGAAAGTCCTGTTTGGACCGTGATCTGATCCTCTTCGCCAACTTCGTCAAGTGATCGACCCCGCAGGTGTTCGGTTAGCGTCAGGACGCGATTTTCCGTTGTCACGAGCCCATACAGATCCGGGAATGAGGAATGATCCAGTTCCAGGAGATTCTCGATCGTCTGGACGTACCGGTCGATGAGCTGTTGCTGATTCTCATTCAGGGTTCCCGGTTGCTTTTGCTGCCGAACCTGTATATTTTGATCGTGCTGGAGATCTTTGAAGCGACCGA
Source organism: uncultured Planctomycetia bacterium (assembly GCA_964606115.1). Lineage (GTDB taxonomy): Bacteria > Planctomycetota > MHYJ01 > CAYXQY01 > CAYXQY01 > CAYXQY01. The sequence goes on from CAZSFH010000012.1 coordinate 14,526, forward strand.
AATAATGCGTTTCGGTCTGCGTCCCGCCCAGTGCGACAAGCTGGCTGGGGGACTCCGGAGGGTTCTCCTCTTTCAGGATTTGCTGGACGAAGGAGAGAAGCTGATTCAGCCATTCCCGTTTCTGCTCCCGGGTTGATCCCGGGCAGGCATTTCCAATCTGGCAACTTTTTTTGTTTCCGGAGTTTGCAGTCATGAGGTTAATATGAAAAAGGGGGGGGACGTTATTTTTCAAGTTTCTCAACCTGTTTTAAATATTGCCAGAGCGCTTTCATCTGCTTGTTCAGGTCACCGTCAAGTATCTGGCCGAGCGGGCTGGCTTTGCCCCACTGGAAAAAGGCGGTCATCTGAGTGTCCGGACGAATTCGCTCGGGGTTCAGAAGCCATCGAATGGTGTATTCGCGACGGAGACGCCTGGCACTTTTAAAGAAATTGATGCCCGCCACTTCGAAGGTGGTCGGTTTCTTATCGCCAGCCCCGTGACACGAGTAACAATTTAACCTCTTGACGATTTTCTTCCCGGCTCGACCGAGCTCGGGATCCGGCTCCGACGTATCTACCGGCTCTGGGGGGAAACCGTGCTGTGCAGCAAGTCCTCTGGCCATTGGTTTTCCATAGACGCCGAAGCCCGGCATACGAGCGATGAGCCAGGGACGGGATTTTTCCTTGAGCGTACCCGTGATTCGTTTTTTCATCCAGTCATAACGCAGCTGTTCACCCACCCAGGTCAGCGGGGGACGGTTCTGCTTGACGCCCCAGGTTTTTTCATGATCGAGTTCGACGCTGGTTTGAGTCTCCGGGAGGTTAGCCCACGTGGAGTAGTTACTATCTCGTTGATGACAGTTACGGCATCGAAGATTTTTGAACTGACGGGCCGCGAACTCAGCGGGAACATAACGGGATAGAGAGGCCTTTGCTTTGCCGGACAGGAAGGTCCGCAGGGCGGTTCGCTGCCGCTTTGAGAAGTCGAAATTTGGGGATCGGTTCCGCTTTTTGGACCCCGGAGCGAGACATCCGGCGTCGAGTTGATCTTTCTGAGTTTCCAGCAACTTGGAAAGAGGGGGACCGGTATTGGAGGATTCCTGTTCGGGAGCATGGCATTGGTTACAGCCGGTGGTCTTCATCCATTTTCTTCCTCTGTCCGCGTTTCCGGATTCCCTGTCGTCGGGATCGGGTTTGTGGGGTTCTCCGGTGGTTTTCAGGAGAAAGCCGGCGAGTGTGGAAGCTTCTTCGGTGGTGAGGTCGAAGTCCGGCATTCGACGCCACCTGTACTGCTTGTGTGGGTTTTTCAGGAACGAAACCAGAGCTCCCGGTTTCCATTTCTTGCCGACGTGGGCGAGTGAAATTCGATTGACCACGGGGTCGTCGACGGCCTGATCTTCAGAAAGACGATGGCAGGCCACGCAGCCGTAGGCCCGAAAGTGATGTTTTCCCTGTTGAACTTTCTGATCGGTTACGTTTAGTTCGGAGAAGCTACTGGACGTCCTGCGTTCGGCCAGGTAGGCGGCGAGGTCCCGAGCGATTCGTTGTTTCTTTTTGCTTGAACCGTGAAGAACCGCCGGCATCGTGGTTTCATTCCGGACGCTGTGGGGGTTTTTGATCCATTGAACAAGCCAGTCCTTCCGAAATTGATGACCGGCATTTGCCAGATCCGGTGCGTCTTTGTTGAGTTCCGGCATGTTCAGGGACGCGCCGTCCGGTGCGGTATGACAGCGAAGACATCGATATCTGGCAAACAGGGTGCGTCCCCTCCTTCGCAGACGATAGGTTTCATTACGGTCGTCGGTCTGATGCTGAAGTTGAGTAATGGGGAGGGGTTCGTGTGGAAATTTTTTTGACTGCCAGTAAAGGCGCAACCGTGCCGGTCCTTCGTCGGGGGCGGTGTACTGGACGTGAAGCGGGTTGGGTCCGTTCTGCACGAGCGTGCTTTTGCCGGTGACTCGTGTTCCGGGCTCCAGGTCGCTGTCCAGGACGACGGTATTGTTGACTTTGGCTTTCACATGACCGGTCCCGCGTGCTGAAAAAGTCGCGTCGATACCAAATCCGTCAAAGGTCAGGGCCCCTTTCCAGGTCGCCTGAAACGGACCGGCGGGGAGGAACGGGGATACCGACTGATCCTCAGCAACGTACAGCGCGACCATTCGTGCTCGGCGAACGTCTTTTTGGTCGGTATTCCGGGAGGTGATTGTTAATTTTAACCCCTGCTTCTGGGCCATTAAAGATGATCCGGCAAAAAGTATGAAAAACAGGACCAGCGACAGACCGGAATATCCGACACGGACCAGACGTGGCCGATGAGTATTCTCAATCATGTCCATTTGCTTGTCCGGAATTGACACACAGCCGATGGTGAGGTTCAATCCAATTCCTCGATCCATGACGTCGAACGAGAGCAGGGGTTGGTGCGTGGATCCTGAGCATCATTCCATGGAATGTATCGTACCATGGATCGTACCTGTTTCGATTTTGGTGCCGTCCTCCGCGCTTAGTCGAAATCGCAGTTTGTAATTTGTGCATTTCTGGAGATCGGGAATGGTGAGTTTTACGGTTTTTCCGTCCTCCAGTAACTGCGCTTTTTTGACCTTGACTTTTTCGTGTCCCTTTTTATTCGGTTTTGTTACCATATATTCTTCGGATCCGTATTCTGAAGACCATTTTACGTTCCACATTTCCATCAAAAAGTTCCGGGCGGAGCCCGCCGCCTCGGGTTCCAGCTGACAGGTGAAGGTTACGTTCAATCCGTCTGATGTCACGTCCACTCCGGAGGGCATGTAAACGGATTTACCGGTATATCGAACACGTTGAAAGGCACCGGGTTTGATGGCATTGGTCTGCCAGCCTTTCAATCCAACCGCATATAATTGGCCATCCCCTGGATGAAAACGTCCCCGCATCATGCCGGAAAGAAACTGAAAGGGAAACCGAACCACCGCGGCCTGAAGCTGATCGGGATCCTTCATCACAAGAAAAAGTCGGGATTTTCCGTACGAGAAATGCAGCATCTGTTTCCGGAAAGGCCCCCACCGGCTGCTGCGGACCCAGGTCTGTCCACCGGAGGAATTATCCACGTCCCAGGGAATCCAGATGAGCGGCGGCGTGTAGTCGTCGGGTTTGGAATCCAGGTTCGCGGTAGGGGGCACGGTGCCATACCGCCGTTTTTCCGTGAAATAATGAATGCATGACGTGGGAACATACGTTCCCTGTTGGCCTCCGGCGGTCATCTGTCCCTCCGGTCCGATGCCGATGCCATTGGGCGCGCGAAGACCGGAGGCATACACCTCCAGGTCCTCTCCGTCCGGTGAGACTTTCATGATGGTTCCGTGGTGAGGGACGAGTTTTTCAAATCCCTGACCGCCGAACGGAACGGAACCGGCTTTTGAGAAGTAGAAGTTCCCTTTCTCGTCGGTTTTCAGGTCGAAGGCGAATTCGTGGAAATTATCCGTGACCTGCACGTCGTCGTTGAAGCTTTCGTAAAAGTCATATTCACCGTCGTCGTTCAGGTCATGAAGACGGGTGATCTGATCGCGACCGAGCGTGTAAACCGTGTCGTCGACGATCTTGAGACCGAGGGTCTGATGAAGACCGGTCGCGACGCGCTTCCAGGTAAGCTCGTCCAGATCCCTGTCAATACCGGAAACGATCCAGACGTCCCCGTTCCACGTGCAAACCGCTGCTCTTTTTCCACTTGAGAAGAAGTCGAAACCGCCCAGGCGCATGCGGGCGTCGTACGGATTGTCGTATGGCACGGTCAGGGTATCGAGCGTGTAAGGTTTGTCGTCAGCTCCTCGTTTGCCTTTCGTTTTGACGGTCTTATTCCAGCGACCGGGTCCTCCGTTTGTCCATTTTTTGGGATTAACCGGTTTGTCGGAGGCGGAAACGAAGGATTTGAATTTTTTAAGTTGATCCGGCTCCCCCTGCCAGATCATCATTTTGACGGTTCGGGGATCGGTCGAGGAGGAAATGTTCAGCAGGACCCGATTCAGCCGGGCCGACCAGATGCTTTTGGAAGGGACCGACCAGGACAATCCGTCCGTATTGCCGACGAGGGCGAGGTAAAGGGATTGATTTGCCGTGTTGACCCGGGCCATGGGAACCGGTCCG
>CAZSFH010000012.1:18633-23640 GCA_964606115.1 uncultured Planctomycetia bacterium
GATCCTCGTCCCTGAGAGATTAGATGGGTGAGGTCCTGATTCGTCGCTCCGAGACGGAGAGTGCGGGTGAATACGTTCAGGTCCGGACCGTCTCCCTCTTGGGTTTCAAGAGCGGGGACGTCAAGGATGTGACAGTCTCCGACTCGATAGGAGAGAATGACCTTCTGGCCGTGAAGGTAAAGTCCGCGGTATTCTCCGAGTTTGTCCGGCACCGGTCCGTGGCGGATGTCTCGGGGGTCTTCAAAGGATCCGTCCAGGCTCCAGCCCGGCAGGCGGGGGGTGACGAAGGCCGGCCGGGCGGCCGGTTTCGGCTGGGGGCCGTGGGCCATGTCAAATTCGACGCCCACGAGTTCCATGAATCCACCGGTCCAGCCCCCGGCGAACCGGAGCAGATCCGTGTCAAAAGCCATCGCTCCTTCCGTATTCTTCTTATTCAGGTGGGATTGATTCAGTTTGATGACTTTTGCTTTGTGCACCCAGTTGTCTCCGGGGTACGGCATTTTGGTGGTCAGGGACAGGTAGGGGCCGTAGTCCATGGAATAGGCCGTTGTGATTTTTTTTCCGCCCGTGAATGCCCGGGTTTCCACGTTTTTCAGTTCGGGATCGTGACGGAATACGGAGGACGGGATCAACTCTTTCTTTTGACCGGGCGGTTTCCAGAGCGCTTTCATGACGGCTCCTCCGCCCGATTGGAAATATTCGATCAGAATGGAGTGTGAACCCGGCTTGAGTTCAATGGTTCCGGACGCTTCTTCCTCCCCGTGCTGACCGCCGTTCTGGACGATTTCACGGCCGTTAATGGAAAGACGGGAACCGTCGTCGGAACTGGTGTAAAACGTATATTCCCCTTCCTGTTCAACGGTAATTGTTCCCCGCCACCGAATATGTATATGGTTCCGAGCGGGCCAGGTAGATAGGTTCTCGAAGTACACCCGATCGGTAACGCGAATCGCATGCGGTTTCATATCGGACACGTCCGGCAGCCGGTCGACCAGGTCAAACCGGTAAATCTCCGCGACCAGTCCCGGCTCTCGAGTGTTCTGGGCGGATGTGTTCTGAGCGGGGTACGCGACAAGAACCAGGGCGATCAGGAGAGAGGTTAATGATCTGTTGATACGATTCATGAGATCAGGTTTATTTCAGTTGATTTACCGTGCCGTAAACAGGGCTTGTTTCGATTTTGGTTCCGTCTTCCGCTTTCAGGCGAAAACGGAGCTTGTAGTTGGTACAGCGCTGAAGTTTCGGGATCTTGAGCTTCACCGTGCGATTGTCTTCGAGTAATTTGGCTTCGGTGACCCGGATGCTGTCCCGGCCCTTCTGATCCGGTTTGAGGACCTTGAATTCCGGTGATCCGTAATCGGACGACCATTTTACGTTCCACATTTCCATCAGGTAATTACGGGCAGAAGCCGCGGAGTCCGGGTCGAGTTTACAGGTAAACTGAACTTTCAGGCCGTTTTTTGTGACGTCAACCTGCTCCGGCATATACGTTTTCGTCCCGGTGTATCTTACTCGTTGAAATGCACCGGGCCGGGTGGCATTGGTCTGCCAGCCTTTCAATCCCGCGACGAAGAGTTGATTGGTGCCGGGGTGAAATCGCCCCCGCATGATGCCGGACTGGAACTCCAGCGGAAACCTCGCGACTGCCGCCTGGATTACGTCGGGATCCTGCATCACAAGAAATAGCTTTGATTTTCCGTACGAAAGGTGAAGCATCTGATTTCGGAACGGTCCCCACTCCCGGTTGTTTTGATCGACCCAGACCTGGCCGCCGGCGGAGTTGTCCACCTTATAGGGGAGCCAGATGAGGGGGTCGGTGTAGGTGTCCGGTTTCGGGGTTCGGTTTGCCGTTGGAGGAACGGTCCCATACCGTCGGTCCTCGTTGAAGTAATGGATGCAGGTCGTGGGGACATAGGTCCCCTGCTGTCCCCCGGCCGTGATCTGGCCGTCCGGACCGATCGCGATGCCGTTCGGGGCTCGAAGTCCGGAAGCGACGATTTCCAGGTTTTCACCGTCCGGCGTGACTTTCAATACCGACCCGTGATGGGGCACGATCTTTTCAAATCCCCGACCCCCATTCGGAACCGGTCCGGCTTTAGAAAAATAGAAATTTCCGTTCTGGTCGGTTTGAAGGGAAAAGGCGAATTCGTGGAAATTTTTCGTGACCTGCACATCATTGTTGAAACTTTCGTAGAAATCGTATTCGCCGTCTCCGTTCAGGTCGTGGAGGCGTGTGATCTGATCCCGACCAAGGGTGTAGATGGTTCCGTCAATAATTTTGAGACCAAGGGTCTGGTGTAATCCGGTGGCCACCCGTTTCCAGGTCAGTTTGTCCAGGTCCTCGTCGATACCGGAAACGGTCCAGACCTCGCCGTTCCACGTGCACAGGGCCGCGGTATCGCCGTCCGGAAAGAAATCAAATCCACCGATCCGCATCCGGGCGTGATACGGGTTGTCATGAGGAACAGTGAGGGTATCCACGGCGTAACCGTTCGTTTCGTCCCCGGTGGTGCCGCTCGTGGTCATGGTTTCGGACCATCGTGGAGGCCCTCCTTCCGTACGGGATTGGAGTTTGATCGGGTCGCTGGAGGAGTTCACAAATGATTGAAAGGTTTCCAGCTCATCCTTTTTACCGTTCCATAGCAAAAGTTTTACGTTCCGCGCGTCGGACGATGGGGCGACCTCGAGCAGGAGACGATTGAGCTGGACGGTCCAGGCCTCCTTCGATTGTACGGAAAGCGAAAGTCCCTTCGTGTCACCAATCAGAGCGGCGAACAACTGTTGATCACCGGATGAAATGCGAGCCATGGGGACCGATCCGTCCAGCGTCGTTCCGGATCCACGTCCCTGAGCGATCAGGTGGGTGAGGTCCTCCCGGGTTGAACCAAGTCGGAGAGTTCGAACAAAGACGCTCTGTTGAAACTGCGCGCTTTCTCGCGTTTCAAGGGAAGGAAGGTCCAGGATCTCACAGTCCCCGACCCGATAGGAGAGCACGACATTTTTCCCGTGAAGGTACAGTCCCCTGTACTCGCCGATCGACGCCGGGACCGGGCCGTGAGGGAGGTCACGCGGATCGGAGAATGATCCATTGAGGCTCCAGCCGGGAAGACGCGGAGTCACAAACGACGGGGTGGCCCCCGGCTTCGGCTGAATGCCGTGCTGCATGCCGAACTCCACCCCCACAAGTTTCATAAAGGCTCCGGTCCAGCCTCCGGCGAATCGGAGCAGGTCGGTATCAAACACCACAGTGCCTTTTCGTTGCTCCTTGTTGAGGTGGGTGCGATCCAGTTTGATGGCTTTTGCCTTGTGGACCCAGTTCTCTTCCGGTCGGGGCATTTTCGTGGTCAGCGACAGGTACGGGCCCCGGCGAATCGAGACACTTCGTTCCCCCCGGAAGGGTTGGGTGTCCATGTTTTTTAACTCGCTATCGTGGGAAAGCACGGAGGCGGGAAGGACTTCCTTGTATCCCCCGGGGGGTTTCCAGGAAACCATCAACTTTGCGGCTCCGTCGGACTGAACGTATTCGATGACGATGTCATGTTTTCCGGCGTTCAGCTCCGTTTGACCGGACGCCTGGTCGCCGGTGTTGTCGACCACCTGTTCTCCGTTGATCAACAGACGGGAGGTATCGTCGGAGTTGAGGAAAAACCGATAGGTCCCGCTTTTCTCGACCTGAAGCGTCCCGCGCCAGCGGATTGCAATGTGTTTCCGGGCGGGCCAGTCGTCGAGGTTGTTAAAGAAAATTTTGCTCGAGACGCGGATGTCATTGGGGGTGTAACGGGAGAAGTCCGGCAGAAATTCCGCTTTTTGAAACCGGTACACTTCCGCGATCAGGCCTTCCTTTTCCTCCGCCTGCAGCGGCACCGAAAACAACAGGGCACCGATGAGTAGGAGGGGAATCAGGATGGAGCGATGGTAGGAATTTAGACGATCAGAAACAGGCATAACTTGAGATCCCCGCCTTCAGAGAAGTTATCGATAGAACGGAAACGAGCTCTCTAAAACAGATGAAAATCGATCCAGTAATTTTACCAGCAGGAGGAGCGTATGTAAAGGTATTCGGTGGTTATTCCGAAGCGGACTCAAGGCGGCGCCGATAGTAGTCCAGGATAACGGCGACCACGATCACCGCTCCGGTGACCAGTCGTTTCGTGCTTTCAGCGGCCCCGAGGGAGGCCAGTCCCTGACCCAGCACCGCGATAATGAGGACGCCGAAGAACGAGCGAATGACGCTACCCCGTCCTCCCATCAGACTGGTTCCCCCGATCACCACCGCGGCGATCACCTTGAGTTCGAAGGCGATCCCCACGTTTGGACCCGCGTTTTCCATACGGGAGGTGAAGAGGACGGCCCCCACGGAGATGAGAAAGGCACTGATCACGAACACGGCCAGCTTGATGGGCCACGGTGAGATGCCCGACAGGCGTACGGCTTCCTCGTTCGTTCCGATCGCAATCATGTACCGGCCGAAGACGGTGTAGGACAGGACAATCTGTCCGATGATGACAATGGCAAGGGCGATAATGAAAGGTAACGGGAGGCCAAAAACATCCATTTCCGCGATAAAGGAGATATCCTGTCCGATATATTTTGTCCGGGATTGCGTCACCAAATACGTACCTCCACGGGCCATTTCCAGCATCCCCAGTGTGACGATAAAGCTCGGAACGTTCCAGCCAATGGTGATCAGACCGTTGATCACCCCAATGAGGATCCCCGTTCCCAGGCAAGCGGTGATCGCCAGCCAGACCGGAAGTCCCCATTCCACGATGCCCACACCGAGGATGGCCCCGGTGAACGCGAGGACCGAACCGACCGACAAATCAATCTCCGCGATGATCAGGACGTACGTCATACCGACGGCCGCGATGATGGTTCTCGGGATTCGGCTGGCAATCATTTGGTACGTATTGCCCCGGTAGAACGGACCGGACAACAGGGTCTCGCCGGAATACAGGGCAAACACGAAAATCATACCCAGAATGACACCGGCCATGCCGAGGTATT
>CAZSFH010000012.1:23650-26717 GCA_964606115.1 uncultured Planctomycetia bacterium
TATTCCTTGAGGTAGCCCGGGATCAGCGGTGTGTCGTCGGAACGTTGTTGGTTCATCCCGCTCGACGTTTGTCGTTCGAATCACGATATTCACGCAACGCCGCGGACATAATTGTTTCCTGATCACAATCGTCGCGGTCGAAAACCTCGACCAGGCGTCCGTTCGACATCACGGCAATCCGATCACACACGGCAAGAAGTTCTTTCATGTCCGAGGAGACCATGACAATACCTTTTTCCTGACAGGCCAGATCATTCAGCAGCTCGTAAACTTCAAATTTTGCTCCCACGTCGATCCCACGCGTCGGTTCGTCGAACAGCAGGATCTCACAGTTTCGGTAGATCCATCGCGCGATAATCAATTTTTGCTGATTTCCTCCGCTCAGGTTGCGGGACCTCTGCTCGCCGGACCGGCACCGGATGTCCAGCAGATCAATGAGTTCTCGGGTGATGTCCTGCTCACGAGCATGCGGTATCCAGGTTCCCAAGGGAGCGAGATTACGCAGATTGGCGATGGTGGCGTTTTCCCTCACCGTAAGCGGCAGGAAAAGTCCCTGTTCCTTCCGGTCTTCCGTGAGCATGGCCAGGCCCTGGCGAACGGCATCGCGGGGGGACGAAATATTGGCGGGACGCTCGGATCCATGCAGGTACACTTCACCGGATTCAGCGTGGTCAGCGCCGAATATGGCCCGCATGGTTTCCGTCCGGCCGGAGCCCATCAGGCCGGCGAAACCGAGGATTTCCCCGGAGCGCAGGTCAAAACTCACGTTTCGAACCTTTTCCCCGCGTTTCAGATTCCGAACCTGCAGGCAAACGTCCCCCGGATCGCGATCCGCGTCCGGATGAACCTCGTCAAGGTCCCGGCCGACCATCCAGCGAATTACCTGATCGATATCCGTGTTCCGGGCATCGCACGTTTCCACGCGCTGACCGTTTCGGAGCACCGTTATTCGGTCCCCGATTTCCTTAATTTCTTCCATCCGGTGAGAAATATAAATCAGGCCCACATCGTTTTCTTTGAGAGTGTGAATTTGTTCAAACAGGAGATCGATTTCCGAATCCGTCAGGGCGGCGGTGGGTTCGTCCAGGATCATGAGTTTGCAGCCCTGTGAGAGCGCTGCGGCAATTTCCACAAGCTGCTGGGCACCGACCCCGAGGGAGGAAACGGGTTGATCCGGGTCGATTTTGCCGAGGCCGATTTCCGAAAAAAGCTCGGCGGTGTTCGTGTGGAGCTGGTTGTAATGAATGAGGCCGCCGCTTGACGGCATCGATTTCAGATAGACGTTTTCCGCCACGCTGAGGGTCGGGATGAGATTGAATTCCTGCATGACCATCCGGACCCCTGATCTCTCGGCGTCCGTTTTCCCGGCCGGGGTGTACGGTTCACCGTCTAAGGACATGCTGCCGGAATCCGGGGTCGTCAGTCCGCCGACCATCCGTGCGAATGTGCTTTTTCCGGCACCGTTCTCACCGACCAGAGCGTGAACCTCCCCGTGACGAATGTTCAGTGTTACATCGTCGATGGCCTGAACGCCCGGATAGGCTTTATTCAGGTTCTCAACGGTCAGGAGGGAGGCCCTCGGTTGATCCGGCTCCGTCATTTTAGATCTTCCGCCGTGATGAGGTCCACCGGTGTTTCACGATCCTTCGGTTTGAGGTCTTTCTTCAGCATCTTCAGGGCGTATTTGATTCCCTCCACCGCGATCTGGTCCGCGTGCTGATCGATCGTGCACAGGACCGTCCCTTCCTTAATCAGTTTCTGAACAGCATCGATATTGTCGTACCCGATCAGTTCCACCTGGTCCAGCTTGCCGGCCGATTGAAGGGCTGACGTGGCACCAAGCACCATGCTGTCGTTCGCGCACAGGATGGCATCGAGGTCCGGTTCCATGGAAATCATACCGCTCACGACTTCGGACGCCTTGTTCTGCTCCCAGTTTCCGGCCTGGGAGGCGACGACGTCCACGTTCGCTTTTTTCATGGCGTCACGAAATCCTTTGACGCGCTGGATGGAGTTATACGCGTTGGGTTTCCCCTCGACGATGGCAACCTTATCTCCCGATTCCAGTTTTTGCTCCGCCAAATATTCCGCGGCCATTCGTGCTCCTTTCCGGTTGTTCGGTCCAACGAACGGCACGTCGATGTCATTTTTCTTCATCACCTTTTCGCTGAGCTTGTTATCGATATTAATGACTTCGATGCCGTTTTCGAGGGCTTTTTTGCAGGGACGCACAAGTGATTTTGAATCAGCCGGTGCAATCACGAGGGCGTCGACGTTCTGATTGATCATCTGGTTGACGATCTGAATCTGACCGGCCACGTCCGTTTCATTCTTGATCCCATTCGAGATGAGTTCATACTGATCGCTGTTTTTCTTCTGATGTTTTTCCGCTCCTTCCTCCATCGTCTTGAAGAACTCATTTGCGAGGGATTTCATAACCAGGGCAACGGTGGGTTTTTCCGTTTCTTTCGTGCCAGACGCATTTCCGTTTTCTTCGTCCTGTTTTTTCTTACAGCTAAACAGTGGCGCGGTCAACAGGAGTAACGCACAGAAAAAGGATATGAGGATGGATTTTTTCATGAGAACTTCCCGGGAAACGTGAATTTATGCTGTATCAGAGTGAAAAGAAGAGGGTATTTGAGGAATTCATCAAGTGTCGAGCCCCTTTTTCAAGTTCGTCCGTAATGTAGTTGAATAAACGGGATATTTCAAGTTATGTCAATAGCTTAATTCCGCTTTTCGAATCGTGAAAGAGTGGACCACCTCGTTGTCGATCGTAATGATTTTGTAGGTGACCGAGGGATTTGGTTGTATCAATCTCAAGCGAGCCGAACATGTTTTTGTCATTGTAGCTGAACAGGGCCTTCTCCGGAAATTCTCTGTGGGTATGGATGTTGGTGAGTTTGGCGTTCTCGAATTCGTACAGGTCGTATGCTTCCGGCCTTGAGATTTTCCAGACGTCCGCGCGATGACGGTCCCCGCTCAGGAGAAAGGCCGGAAAGTCATGCTTGGCGATGGTCCTCCAGATGCGTTCATTCCAAGGTGTATAGCCGGCACAACCGGCGAA
>CAZSFH010000013.1:0-12623 GCA_964606115.1 uncultured Planctomycetia bacterium
GCCGCGCCGATTGTGATCGTACTGACGAAGCGGGGGTTTTTCAGCAGTCTCCTAGGAACTTGCTCAAAAACCCTCGCTTCGTCAGTAGAATGCAATTGTGTTCTCCGTAGTGCGCGGATTCGGAGGCTATGCCGTAAGTGCTTTGCTGAGAACATCAGACCGTGCTGACAGGCCGATTGTGACGTATCTCCTTGATGCAAATTGAAATGACTAAAAAATGCTTTGCTGACCCGTCAATGGCAGCGTGAATCGAATTGTGGAACCCTTTCAGGATTCATTTTTTGTTTCATCTGATTCCCGGGCGGCGCCTCGCTATCGCTCGGCTTCCCCCGGGCTGACCTCTAGAACTCCGTTGGGGTTCATGATTCAAACGCTCCGTATTGATTCCGTGAAGGTCCCATCTACGATGCCACAAAAGAATTGACGTGTCCGGGACCACAGAGGAGTCAAACAGGTTAGCCCGTGGGGGATCGAAGCGAAACCCCGGGTAATGAAAGGTCCTCAACAGATGAACCCTGAAGGGGTTCTACACTGAACGGGTTCCATCTTCGGGATGTATACTCTATTGCAGCCGCCTGCGGCGGACTTTACGCCCTACGACGTAACTCGTTTCGTGACATTGGGTTTTCAGCAGCCTCCTGGCATGACAATGCGAGAAACCCGGAGGACGAGGGTGTAAAGGCTTACATCGACGGCATACCACCGCCCATGCCTCCCATACCCATTCCACCCATACCCATACCGCCCATGCCTCCCATACCCATGCCGCCTCCCATTCCGCCCATGCCCATACCGCCTCCCATGCCTCCCATGCCGCCCATACCGCCCATCTGTCCGGCACCGGGCTGAGGACCACCTTCGCCCTCTTCATCGTCTTCCCCGGTACTGATCAGGGCATCGGTAATCAACATCATATAAGCAGTTGTGGCACCAAACTGAAGGGCCTGGGCCACGACCTTGGTCGGATCAATCACACCGGCTTCCACGAGGTCCGTATACTCTTTGGCCTTTGCGTCAAAGCCGTACGTAAAATCGTCATTCTCAAGAATTCTGTTGCGAACCACGTTACCGGCAAAACCAGCATTATCGGCGATCTGAACAACAGGAGCTTCCAGTGCGCGCTTCACAATATCACGCCCCGTCTTCTGTTCCTCGGTCAATCCTTTCACGCGCTGGTCGAGGCTCTGGGCGGCGCGAAGCAGTGAGACCCCACCACCGGGAAGAATTCCCTCTTCCGAAGCCGCCCGGACGGCGTGCAGAGCATCTTCCACAAGATCTTTACGTTCTTCGACTTCGACGTCCGTGGCCGCGCCGACATTAATTTTTGCGACACCACCGGACAGTTTCCCGAGACGCTCCTCCAGCTTCTCACGATCATAATCGGAGTCGGTGGAGTCCAGTTCATTTCGAATTTGACGAACACGCTGTTCAATATCTTCCGTGTTTCCGGCTCCTTCGACCATCGTCGTACTGTCCTGATCGATGACGACCTTCTTCGCCGTGCCGAGTTGATCGATCGTCACGTCCTCGAGCGTGAGGCCGGTTTCTTCCCAGATGACCTGGCCGCCGGTCAACACCGCAAGATCCTGGAGCATCTTCTTACGTCGATCACCGTATCCGGGAGCTTTAACAGCAACGGAATCAAACACGCCGCGTATCTTATTTACAACCAGCGTGGAAAGGGCTTCTCCTTCAATGTTCTCCGCAATAATCAGAAGCTCACGGTCGGCCTGATTGACCTTCTCGATCAACGGAAGAAGATCCTGAAGATTGCTGATGTCGTCTTCGTACAGAAGAATCAGAGGCTCCTCCATCACACACTCTCGATTCTCCTCATCTGTCACGAAGTACGGGGAAAGGTATCCACGGTCAAATTTCATTCCCTCCACAAGCTCGACCGTGGTTTCAACACCTTTTCCTTCCTCAATGGTCACGACGCCGTCTTCACCAACCTCTTCCATGGCGTCGGCGAGTTTTTCACCGATTTCCGGATCATTGTTCGCCGCGATGGTTGCAATATTTTCAAGATCCTCCCGGCTTTCAACCTCCTTACTGTGCTCCATCAAAAATCGCAATACCTGCTGAACGCTTTTCTCGATTCCACGACGTAGTTCGTTCGCGTCCGTTCCGGCAACAATGGCCTTCATTCCTTCAAGAAATATCGATTCCGCAAGCACGGTCGCGGTCGTGGTTCCGTCACCGGACTGAGCATTGGCCGAAGAAGCCGCCTCTTTGACAATCTGAGCCCCCATGTTTCGGAAACGACCTTCCAGATCGATTTCTTCAGCGACCGTCACCCCGTCTTTGGTGATGGTAGGAGTACCGTAATCCTCCGAAATCACCACATTGCGTCCCCGGGGTCCGAGTGTGCTTTTCACCGCACGTGCGAGCGTCTGTACGCCACTGCGAAGTTGATCGCGTGCCTCTTCGTCATAAACAATTCTTTTGTCTTCGAGTTTCGTCATAGCTTGTTTCCGTGGAATCGAGATTACTTATTAACCAATTTACTGAATCCGGAACGACACGTTCACGGAGCAATGCTCAGTTAATTACGCCGAGGAGATCCTCTTCGGATAGCAAAAGATACTCACGATTGTCAAACGTGATTTCCGTACCGGCGTACGACTCGAACAGCACTTCGTCGCCTTCCTGGACCTGAAAACCAACGGTTTCACCGTTTTCCAGCTCACGACCGTCCCCAAGAGCAACGACGTTTCCGCGCTTTGGTTTTTCTTTGGCCGTATCCGGAATGACAATACCGGCGTCCGTCTTGTCTTCCTGCTCGATACGCTCAACAAGAATCTTGTCACCAATAGGTACCACTTTCATAGCGTTCTTCTCCATTTAAATCAACACAACTTATCAATAGTCAGCGAAAGTTCGTTCACGCACATCAGGACTGTTCCGCTACACGACACCCGTCAGTGGGGTGTGGAGCCATTTTAGCGCAAAAATTATTCCAGAACTCCGGTTTGTGGGGGAAGTTCATAAAAAATGAAGGAAAAATGGTGCCGGCAGGATACAAAAACCCGATTTCTTCCCAACACGCCGGATGAATTCAGCGGACTGCGATGAGTTAGCTCCGACAGAACGACCCACTTCGAGAATCCGATCTGTCATTCTGTCGGGCCTTCATCTGAGGAAAGAAAAAAGTGTGTGTCTCACGATGACCCGTCAAAGAGCACCGGCTTTTTCCAGAATAGATTCGACGTTGTCGGTGGGTTTGGCTCCGTCGTCCATCCAATCCTGCAGACGATCTTCGTCGATGTCAACCCGGTCCTCGAATTCCTCCTTGATTGGGTTGTACTCGCCAAGAACCTCAAGTGGTTCTCCGTCGCGCCGTGTGGTGTTATTAAAAACACAAAACCGAAAGTGCGGTCGATTTCTTCGTCCGGTCCGTTTCAAGCGTATTCGTACGGCCATGGTTGGTTCAAATAAAAAAAAGTCTATCTCAAAGGGTTACTGAGTGGCTTGCCGACTTCTGTAGTCTGTAAAGCATCCCATAAGGGATGTAAATAGAAAACCATAAATGATGCAGGAATTCAACCGGAACGCAGGCCCAAAATACGAAAATTGAATATCAGTGATCAGTTTTCGCCGTCCGCCTCGTCATACGTATCCTGATCCATGTCCAGCAGTTCGGCAAGCTCGGTTTTAATCCGGTCCAGTTCATCGTCCTTGATTTCCAGCTCCGGAATGTTATACATCTGGTCATCCGTACCTCGAACGCGGACCCTCAGTAGTTTCCGTGCGTCCTCGGTGTTTTTCTCCTCCTCGAGGGATAGAAATCCTTTTCGCATAAGCATCAACGTCAACAGATAAAGAAGCTCATGAGTCTGTTCCGGCTCCAGCTCACCGTCTTCACCTCCGGAATCCTCCGAGGAGGTTTCCTCGCGGGCTTGTAACAATCCACGCCAGACCCCGGCCAGCGTGGATCGGTCCGGTCCGGAGTCTTCTTCCTCCGGTTCAGGCACCCGGGTCATCCAGAATGAAAATGGTTCGGTCTCCCCGTTCTCCCAGCAGGATTCACAGTAATCAAGCCGAACGAACGACAGGTTCTGCCCTGAATCGTTTTCCGTCGTATCGGGCCGCTCTTCCTCACGTTTCGAATCGGAATTGGCTGTTTCTCGTTCGGTTACCTGCGTCTCCGGGTTATTCTCCGATTCCTCCTCGGTGGTCCCGGTTTTTACCGACGTCAGCGCAGAGATGACCACGTCCCCTTCCTCAAAAGCAGTTTCACATTCCGCACAGGACGCCGAGAATGAAGAGATGGACCATTCAATTGTATCCCACGAGCCAAACGATTCCGCACTCATGATTCAATTCGATTGTAATCTGTTATCACGATTCCAGGAAATCCATGATCGATACGAATCATTCGATGGTGGGTTTTCGGTTACGTCCCGGAGTGTGGCGAAAATTTCCTTTTGAACCCGACGGGGAAGCGGACGGTCTCGAGTGGTTTTCAGCGTTTCGATGAGGATTTTCCTTACTCGTTCTTCGAGTTGAGGAAAATGTCGAAGCTTTTTGGCAGCCGTTGTAGACACTTTTGGATGATCGTCAAGGAGAGCTGGTTTCAGCGCATTCACAGCTGTCTCCTCCGCATCAAAAACACTCACCGCTGAAACCGCTTCGACCCGGACCCATGCGTTTGGATCCTCTTTAATTTTTTCGGACAGAATCCGAATTGCTTTTCTGGAATCGGATAATTTCGTAAGTGCATTCACCATACCTCCTCTGATCCGATAAAACCGGTGATCCAGGGCCCTGTTGATGTACTGCCAGTTTTCAGAAAAGACCAGTACCTCACAGAGCCCCTGGATCGTAATCATCGCTCCCTGGATCGCTTTGTCTTTCTTCTCGGTACGTCGTGCCTTTCGCGCCATCTTCTTCGCGGTATCCCAGGCCTGCCGAACCACCATTTCCCCCGATTTTGAAAGCTGCCGGGCGGCATGGGTTCGGTTCTGATCCGCAGAACGTAGAAATTGAATCATGTGGGAAATAAACATTTCTTTTCCCTGAGGCCCCTCTGCGAACATCTGTTCTCGAACGCGGTCCCAGACTTCCTCCTTTTTCGCGGGAAGTTTGAGTACGATTTTTTTTAGTTCGCCCCACCTGACAAGTTGTTTACGGGCACGGGTCCCTTTTTGCCCCCGTTTCGTCGCGATTTTTGTTTTCTTTCGTACAATATCCGGAACGAATTTTTTTCCAAATTTTTTAATTTTCTCGGTCGTCCGTTGCCAGTCATTCGGATTATCCGATGAATACTCCGTGGCAAGTTTCGCGATGGTACGCCGAATTTCTCGTCGCTCCTCGGGCGTAATTCGGAGGCTTCGACCGCCCGAACGAAGATCCCGAACTTTGTATTTCTGATCTCCCACCTCCACCATCTGCCCATCGGCTGATTCGGTTTCCCCTCCCGATCGGCAACCGACCAACAAGCATCCCAAAATCAACAAAAATCCCAATAGACCTAATAACCAGGAAGACGGACGTTCCAGATACAAACCGGGTTGGACTAAATACGGATTACACTTCATCGATTTCCTCGAAGATTGAATCCATTTCATTCTGAAGCTGTTCAAGATTCTGGCTCAGGTCGTCTTTCGACGGTCCATCCGACAGCTGTTCCAGGTTCCATTCGCAGAGCTCATTTGTCGTCTTCCAGCTGTTTTCCAACAAACCAACCGCCATTCGAATATCCGTTTGAAAGGAGTTTTTCAACATCGACCGAACCTCCAGGTAGTGTTGTAGCACATCGCGGCAACATTGCCCGATGTCAATTGGAATCTGAATGGACTTAAGAAGGAGGTTTACCCGGTTTTTATCGTCACCACCATTCGTTCGCTGAACTTCCGCCCGATAGGAACGATACGTGCGGCGGTCTTCTTCCGCGAGTTCGAGCAAACGGTCGGACATAAACTCGAGATCCTCAACGTATTCATCAAGATGCTCCGCGTCCAGGGAAAACCGTCCGGCCATGAGCAACAGACTTACGCCGAGAGCTCCGGCCGAAGCCGCGGCGGCCCCTCCCCCCGGCGAGGGGGTTTTCGAACCGACGTCCTCAAGAAACGCCCGTATTGTTCGATCGTGAATCGGGGTTCCGCTCTCAATTTTTTCCGTTTCCATGGTCAGGGACCGTTCAACAAGGTACACTTCTTCAGCGTGTGTCTGAAGTTCAGGTTAACACACGGTATGCCTGGAAGACAATCCTTAGAAAACACTTTATTTCCCTCCTCTGAAATAAAAATGTGCACTCCGTGAGATCGCAGTGAGCACTCCGAAAAAAGTTTGACCGAAAACCCAATTTGATTATTTGAACGGATTCCGAAAGATCGAAGGACGCATCAGAGCACTCGGCAAAACCCATGTTCGAAGAAAACGTCCGGTTAATGAAAGACAAAACAACATTCCCCGCCTCCTGCTTTCATCGTCCGTCATGCGGCTCAGACCGGGTATCTTCCCCGTCAACAGTGTAAACGGCGTTGCCCCCCTCAAAATGTCCTTATATCTCCCCAAAACCGGAAGATGAGTACGCAGATCATTTTAAGAAGTCTACCTGCAGGAACCTTCTGGACTAGCACGACGTCAGCGAATCACTGGTGGTCAGCCCGCTCCTAATGATCCCCTTCAATATCCACGTCCTTTGTATCCCCGGCCCGAATGAGTTTGGTCGTCAGATCATGCCACTCTTTCGGTGTGAGCTGTTCCGGGCGTTTATCCAGGAACAGGTCAACAAACGATCCGTACAGATCCACGTCATCAATCCGGTATTCATCGCTCAGCTTGATGTTGTTTCGAAGCGTTTTTCGGGGATGTCGAAACAGGATCCGAACAACCTTCTTCATCTGGAAATAATCGTCATAGGAAGCATCGATACTCACCCACTCGCTTTCTTTCTGTACCCGACAGAGAACCGAGTCTACGTCCGGCTCCGGCCAGAACACATCCTTCGGCACCTCCTGGATTAGTTCCATCTGTCCGTTCCACTGAAACAGAACGGAGGGAATTCCGAAATCGGAGCTACCCGGTACAGCCTTTAGTTTTTCAGCAAGCTCGGACTGAAGAACCACGAGATTGTTTTCGGTCATTGAGAAAGGGCTTTCCAGAAGGGCAATCAGCATGTTTGGACCGCGGCGATACGGCAAATTGGACACAAGTGTCAGCTCGTCCCGTCCCGCCCGCTTCAGCACATTGCGAACCATGACCTGCACGTCCGGCTGAATCCGATCGTCGTCGGACAATAGATCCCCTTCGAAAAGGGACAGCTCATCCGGATTCTCGGTTTGTTTCCGGCATAGTTCGATCATCGTATCGTCGATCTCAACCCCCGCTACGTGACACCCTGCATCGAGCAACTTACATGTGAGATGGCCCGGACCCGTGCCGACCTCCAGCACGACGTCGCCCGGTTCGAGATGAGCCTCGTTGACCATCAACGTTAAAAAGTTCCCATCGACCATAAAGTGCTGTCCACGGGAACCAGAGAGATGTTTATCCCTCTTTTTTAACTCGTTCTTGAGTGTTTTCGTTGACCACATACCGATGTCACACCCATCTGGGAAGATATTTTAGCGCAAACGAAACACCACTGGTGATAGCCCAGGTATACGTTCCGACCAGCACCACAAACAAACTCCATTTAACGAACTGAACGCCGCACCCCGAATCGGACGAGTCAGAACCGGGTGATATCAAATATCCAATAAGCAATCCCCCAACAAGCCCTCCTATATGCCCGGCGTTATCGATCGCCGGCATTACAAAACCAAGGACGAGGTTCACGACCGTCCAGAACACCAGCGGACCGGAAAGTCGATTCCGGATCATTTCCGGCATCCCTTCCTTTTTAAACAGAGTCAGCGCGATCGCAGCTCCAAGCAAACCAAAGATCGCCCCCGACGCCCCGGCGGACTCCATACTTGCCCCGTATTTCCAGCTGGCGACACTTCCCGTCAAACCCGAGGCCAGGTAGATGATGAGATAATCTCGCCAGCCATAAATGTTTTCCATCAGTTTTCCGAGAATCCACAGCGCGTATCCATTTAACAGGAGATGAATCCATCCAATATGCAACAACGTACAGGTGAACAATCGCCAGTATTGATCTTTCGGATAATCGATATTCCCTTCTTCATTATATCCAAAGAGATGAGCTTTGCGAGCCTCGATCCATATTTTTTCAAACTCCTCCTTGGAAAAATTCTGTTGTAACGTGTTGTTCATCTTTTCTCGTGTTTTCTTTAGATAATTGATCTCGTGCAGTTCAACGGAGGACTGATTTTGCAATTCCCGTATCGACGGTTTCATGGTCGGCGCGGACTCATTCATCATATAATCCGCTTTCATCCCGAATACCAGAAGAGCAACCGGATCTGTGGCCCCGTTCGACACCCTCGACTGATCAGCCAGATCCTCCGGGTAATTCATTTGCAAGCCAAGATACATCATGGAAAAAAACACAAAACCAATCACGACCAGAAGGACCACTGTGGCCTTCGGTACCCGATTGACCTTCTCAATAAAATCCCTTACCTCGGGCGGAGGCATGTTCTGTCGCTGCTCCTCGATCACAGGCTCTGCCTCATGGGTCGTTTCCGGATCGGAGGTACCCGGTTCCTCCAGTACGGGATCACGAAGATCTTGACCGGATAACACGTACGAAGACGAACTTCTCCGGGCCCGATCCATTTCTAATTCCGTCAGCCGGTCCTCAATCACCAATTTCCAGACCGGATCCGTTCTGGAGGAAACATTCTTCAGTGCTCGTTCATATTCGTTCCGGGCCCGTTCATAACGCTGGATCGCATGAAGTCCCCTCGCCTTCCAGTATGGGAAAAACGGAGAATCAAATTCAGCGTTCTCCTCCCGTAGGGACATCAGCTTAGCACGTCCCTGTTCAAACTCTCCGCGGCTCATATTGATCGCCATTCGAAGTGTACGAACCGCAAGTTCTTCACGTGCGTTCAAGGTAAATGGTTCGATTTTACTCATCGCTTGAGCAGTCTCAGGAAAGGCACCTTCTTCGATGAACCCCCGTGCCGCGAAGAGGAACGTGGGTATCCATGTATGACCAGGGGTCCTGTTTTTAAGCTGCTGATAGGTGCGTACGACCCCTCCCCAATCACCCCGGTGCCCGAGGAGGAGAAGCTTGATCTGCTTCAGCTGGTGCTGGAGATTTCGGGACGACACAGAAGCTCGCTCAAGTTCCTCGAAAGCTCTTTGCGCTTCTTCCAGGTCCCCCTGATCCAACATTTGTCCAATCCGAAAAAGCTTTAATTTCTGTCGCTCAACCGTCGACCAGACGATCCAGGTTACGATCCGCTGCGGGATCAGAGCTCGCTCAAAACGTCCGTGCAGCAGAGATAATGTGCCCCAGCTTAACAGAACGGCCGGGAAAAGAACCCACACCGTAAACAACAGTACCAAAACGGACACAACCGGTTTCTGATCATATAGACCCGCAAGAAGCACCCCCCCGGACGTCGCAAGGATGAACCCCAGTACGTAGAGGTAAGGTTGATTTGCCGTAAGGTCATCGCGGATCCTATTCCAGAAAACAAAAAGGGATCCGGCAAACACCAGAATGATGAAGAGCAACCCGGTACTCATGAACTTCTCAAATGGATAAATTCAATATAACACCCGGCAGATTAAGATGTAGCGGATTGATTGTGAACCATCTCTGCCGCAAGCTCAACGGCGTTTGAAAGTGACTGTTCCGAAAACCGGTTCGTCCCAATCAGGCCAAATCCAGTTCCATGTGCTACGCTCGTTCGCACCATGTCCAGACCGAGCGTGACGGAAGCGCATCGGTCAAGACCCCGTGCCTTCAACGGTACAAGAGCCTGATCATGGAACATGGTCACCACGGCATCATACGTGGAAAACCCCTCTTCATTCAAAAGCGACTCGGCGGAACGAGGACCTTCCGCTTCGATGCCTTTGGAGACGAGGCGATCCACGGCCGGCGATATGACATCGAGCTCCTCGCGACCGATCAAACCACTTTCACCTGCATGTGGGTTGAGTCCGCTGATACCAATTTTTGGATCTGACACGCCAAAGTACGTTTCAAGATCGTGGCTCAGGGACTCACCCATGGACACGATTCGATCCTCGTTCAGTTGAAGGGGTATTTTCCGAACCGGTACATGCCGGGTAACGGTTACCGCCAGCCAGTTACCGGACACGATGCCCATTACCGGATGTTGAATACCGAGACGGCCCGCCAGCCATTCCGTATGCCCGGAAAACGAGCGATTGGAACGGGCGATCGCTTGCTTGGAGATCGGACCGGTCACCAGACCATCGGCTTTTCCCTCCTGACAGAGAGAAAAACTTTTTTTGAGATACGACATCGCGGCTTCACCCCCTTTCTGAAGAGGGGCTCCACGTTCCTTCTCATCGACCGCATCACGGGTGACGCCCCAGATTTGAACTTCCTCAGGGCCCGGGGGATCTTCGGGACGGGACGTAAAAATCTCAATGGACGATTCATTGCCTGTATCGGAGGAAAGCCGGGAGCGAAGTAACGACGCGTCGCCCGTCACGATCAGACCGGTGTCCTCCGGAGGTCCCTCCCGGTCCAGGTATCGAGCCAGCACCTCCGGGCCGATCCCACATGGATCTCCCATGGTTACGGCAAGCACAGGATTGGTATTAAGCAAGTTCAAGAAAGTTTCAGAGCATTAACGTCGATGGGGGAGAAGAGCACGGAACAGAATGGGATTGAAGGGAATCGGTTCAGGAATCCTCACCACGCTCGAACTGAATAAGGGAAAGAAGAACGGTCTCCCGGGCTCCAAAACGGAGTTCATGTTCCTGATTCTTCAGATCGATCGTCGATTCTTCAATACGCTGACCGTTCAGGAAGGTACCGTTGCTGCTGGAATCCTGCACCTCCACTCGTTCCGGCTCGTGAAAGACGATCGTGGCGTGCTTTCGCGAAACACTCATGAATCCTTTATTTTCCTCCAGCTCCTGCCGGCTCACGTCGTCATCATTGATACATTCTTTTATACTGATATCACAGGAACTACTCCGGCCGATGACCGATCGTTCACCGGGATTCATTGTAAACACCTCATCTTTCAAGAAACCTTCTTCACCCTCAATAAGTAGTGTGCTCATCGATCCAATCCTCCCTCTGCAGTCTCTGAAAGGTTCGTGTAGACCGATTTTACATCCAGGTTGTCCCGGAGTTCGGAACAAAGTTCCCGGACGTCCCGTCGGATTTTCTCCGACACCTTTACTTCCATCTTGGGGACGGGCCTGACCTCGGACGACTGAACGGAGAGTCCCTCCTCCTTGAGGACGGTCCGAAGATCATCATATCGTTCCGCGGGCCCTTCTATGACATATCCTCCGTTCTTTTTCTCAAGGTCACGTCCACCAGCCTCGATCACAAGTTCGAGAAGTTCGTCTTCCGAACAGGAACCGTTCTGAATCGAAAACCGGCAGCGCTCTTCAAATAGATGGGATAAACTTCCTTCCTCGGTCAGCCCACCGTTGTTCTCCTTGAAGATCTGCCGCAGGTCCGCGTGCGTGCGGTTTCGATTATCCGTACTAGCGACGACGAGCACCGCAACTTCACCGGGAGCGTATCCTTCGTATCGAGCTACCTCTTGAGCGTCGCGATTCAGTTCTCCGGTTCCCCGTTTGATAGCTCGTTCGATGTTTTCATTTGGCATATCCTCTTCTCGGGCTTCTTCAATCGCCCACTTGAGGTCAAGGTTGGTTTCCGGATCTCCTCCGCCTTTCTTCGCCGCACGCATTATTTTACGCGACAGTCGATTGAACTTCTTGGCCCGTTTTCGATCCACGCGCCGCTTTCGATATTTTCGGTTCTGCCACTCCGAGTGTCCGGCCATGATCCTGTCCGTCTCGAAGAAACGAAAAAAAGCATCCAGGAGAACACGGATACAGCGTCTTCAGATAGAATTTATGCTATCAAAATTGCCCCGTGTTATCAATAATTTACAACCTCCCCACCCACTGCTGACCTGTCGAAGTGACGAGAGAGGAAAGGAATGAATTTACTGCTCCATCAACTTCGGAACCTCGGCGTCTTTCCCGGCTTTCTTCGCTGTTTTTAGCCGGGCCCGAGCTCGGTTGAGGGCCTGCCTGGCTCGTTCCCGATCAATTTCTGAATCCTCATCGGCCGAGTAGAGGCGATTGAACGCGCGGATGTATGCCTCCCGAGCCCGATCGATGTTCAGCTCCTCCGGATGCTCGGCCGCGTCGGCGAGCACGACCGTTCGTTCCGGGGTAACGTCCAAAAACCCTCCGGTGATCGAATACAGATTGACCGTTTCGTCTCCTTCGTTTTTCTTGATCCGGATAATCCCCGGCTTGAGGGAAGCCAGCAGGGGAGCATGCCCCGGAAGCACCCCCAGGTCTCCTTCATGCGCCGGGACGCGGAGGGAATAGATGTGTTCGGAATAAATATTCTCTTCCGGGGTTGTGATTTCCAGCAGAAACCGCTTTTCGGTCATCCGTCCATTTCCTCCGCTTTCTTAAGAGCGTCGTCAATGTTTCCGACCATGTAAAAGGCCTGTTCCGGCACATCGTCGTGTTCCCCATTCACGATCTCCTTGAAGCCCTGCACCGTGTCTTCAACC
>CAZSFH010000013.1:12633-24042 GCA_964606115.1 uncultured Planctomycetia bacterium
CGGTGAAGGCCCCGGGTGTACCGGTAAACTGTTCGGCCACGTGAAACGGCTGGGTAAGGAAGTTCTGGATACGGCGTGCGCGCTCCACCGTCCGGCGGTCTTCCTCGGACAGTTCGGACATTCCGAGAATTGCGATGATATCCTGCAGGTCTTCGTAGCGCTGCAGGATTTCTCGCACCTGCTGAGCTACTTCGACGTGCTCTTCCCCGAGCACCCGTGGATCGAGGAGTTTGGAGTTGGAACGAAGCGGATTGACGGCCGGGTAAAGAGCTTTTTCCGCCATGTCCCGTTCGAGCACCACCGTTGCGTCCAGGTGGGCAAACGTGGTGGCCGGTGCCGGGTCCGTGATATCGTCGGCAGGCACGTAAATCGCCTGGATCGACGTAATTGATCCCGTCTTCGTACTTGTAATCCGTTCCTGCAGATTTGCCATGTCCTCGGCCAGGGTTGGCTGATAACCGACGGCGGAGGGCATGCGTCCCAGCAACGCGGACACTTCCTGTCCGGCCTGGACAAATCGAAAGACGTTATCCATGAAAAACAGCACGTCCTGTCCTTCTCGTTCCCGAAAGTACTCCGCAATCGTCACCCCTGTGAGTCCAATTCGGAAACGACACCCCGGCGGTTCATTCATCTGGCCAAAACACAGCGCTGTCTTATCCAGGATGCCGTGTTCCTGCATTTCGAGCCACAGGTCGTTGCCCTCCCGCGTCCGTTCGCCGACGCCGGAAAAAACGGAAAAACCGCCGTGCTCAATGGCAATGTTTCGAATCAGCTCGTAGACGAGCACCGTTTTCCCGACGCCTGCACCACCGAAGAGGCCAATTTTGCCTCCTTTCGGAAACGGCGTGAGCAAGTCGAACACCTTAATTCCAGTCACGAACTGATTCGGGGCCGGTTCCTGCTCTTTCAGGGTCGGAAAATCTCGGTGAATCGGAAAATGTTCATCGGCGTCGATCGGGCCGGCGTTGTCAATTGGCTTTCCCGTAACGTCCACAAGACGCCCCAGTGTTTCCCGTCCGACGGGAATCTGAATCGGCTCTCCAGTATTGATCACCTCCATTCCCCGGACGAGGCCATCCGTGTAATCGAGACCGATCGCACGCACGGTACGATCCCCGATGTGCTGCTCCACCTCAAGTTCCAGATCAAAACCGCGTTCTTCGTCCCGGATCACCAGACAATCGTAGATATCCGGAAGGTCGTCCACGGTTTCGAACTTCACGTCGACGACGTTACCGAGCACCTGTACAATTTTTCCAACGGATTCCACGTTCTCCTGGTCCGTCGCGTCCTCTTCCGTTTTCGTTAACGTCTGTTCCTCGTTCATACCAATTACCCATTCAATGAAAAATTAACTGTGTTCTCAATAAACCTCGATCAATGTTTCTGCCGAACCCGCAACTGTTATTCTTCTCCCTCCAGTGCGTTAACCGCACCGACAATATCCAGCAATTCGCGGGTGATCGTTTCCTGGCGCGCCTGATTGTAGGTATGTGTCAGGTCATCAATTTTTTCTTCAGCGTTGTCCGTGGCATCCCGCATCGCCACCATTCTCGCCCCGTGCTCACTCGAAAGGGACTCCAGGAGAATCGTGTAAAAAAGCATATTGACGTATTTCGGTAGAAAAATATCCAGGAGCGTGTCGGGATCGGGTTCGAAGATGTAATCTCCAATTTCCCGGTTCTCCTCCTCTCCCTCCTCAGCCGTTTCTTCAAGAAGCTTATCCGGTCGAACCGGAAGAAACTGAAACGTTTTGGGCTGCTGTTTCAGCGCGTTAATAAAATGAGTATAGACAATATGCACTTCGTCAAACGTACCGTCCTGGAAACGGTTCTCTGCCAGGTTTGAAATACTCCGGGCCAGCTCGAAGGATGGTTCCGTCGGAAGTTCCGTTCGTGTTTCATAGACTTTGTAATCGCGGTCCCGGAGCCAGTTTCGTGTCTTTTTTCCGATAGCGATGAACCCGAGTTCCGTCCCGGTCGGAAACGTATCGATAAACTCTCGGGTCTTACGAAAAAGGTCATCGTTATAGGTTCCACACAACCCTTTCTCCCCGGCAATCACAATCAGACCGATACGATGAAGCTCGTCGCGACTCCGAAGAAGATCACTCTCCGGCTCATCCAGCACACTCAGCAAGTGGCCGAAGATTTCACGAACGCGATCCCAATAGGGGCGTATGGAATCAAGTTTCTGTTCGACGCGTTTCAGTTTTGCGGCAGATACCATTTCCATGGCGTGGGTGATCTGCTTGACATTTTTCACCCCTTTGATCTGCCGCTGGATCTGTCTTGTGGTCTGACCCATTTTCTTTCCTGTTTAACCGTTAATGTACGAAACCGATGAACATTCGAAAAAGAGGATCATACTTCGGCGAGTTCTTCCTCCGTTTCGCCGGATTCCACTTCGCTGCCTTCTTCATCCTCCTCTTCCTCTTCTTCTTGCTGGACCTGAGCGAGACGGCGAGCCTCTTCTATTTCATCGTCGGGAACCTCCTCCAGAAACTCCTCCTTGTAGGTTTCAATGGCTCCGTCAAGCTGGTCCTGAATTTCGTCGGTTAGTTCCTTTTCTTCTTCCAGCTGTTTCAGGATACCCGGATATTCCTCTCGCACAAATTCGAGATATCCTTTTTCGAAATCCGTCACCCGATCCACCGGCACGTCCGCGATAAACCCTTCCGTGGCCGCGTAAATGACCACCACCTGTTCCTCCACGGACATCGGTTGGTTTTCCCCCTGCTTCAGGGTTTCAACCATTTTCTGTCCGCGCTGCAACCGCGCTCGAGTGGCCTCGTCAAGTTCGGATTCGAACTGAGAAAAAGCCTCCAGCTCACGAAACTGAGCAAGCTCAAGCCGAAGATCGCCGGCCACGTCTTTCATCGCGCCGATCTGTGCGTCTCCGCCAACCCGGCTCACCGACAGACCGACGTTAATGGCGGGACGAACCCCTTCGTTGAACAGTTCGGGCTCCAGGTAAATCTGTCCGTCGGTAATGGAAATGACGTTCGTCGGAATATAGGCGGAAACATCCCCTTCCTGCGTTTCAATGATTGGAATGGAGGTGAGGGATCCGGCACCGAGATCGTCATTCATTTTCGACGCCCGCTCGAGGAGACGTGAGTGAAGGTTAAAGATGTCTCCCGGATACGCCTCCCGTCCGGGCGGACGCCGGAGAAGCAGTGAAATTTGACGATACGCCCAGGCGTGTTTGGACAGGTCGTCGTAGGTGACAAAGGAATGCATGCCGTTGTCACGAAAATATTCGCCCATCGCTGTTCCGGCGTAAGGGGCAATGTACTGAAACGGAGCCGGATCACTCGCGGGTGCGGCCACGATCGTCGTGTACTCCATCGCATCGTGCTCCTCGAGCGTTTCGACAACCGAGGCGATCGTGGTCATTTTCTGTCCGATCGCGACATATATACACTTCACATCCGAATCTTTCTGATTCAGAATCGTATCCACCACAAGCGCCGTCTTCCCGGTCTGTCGGTCCCCGAGAATCAGCTCACGCTGCCCCCGGCCGATCGGAATCATCGAATCAACCGCTTTCCACCCGGTCTGCAGCGGTTCGTCCACGGGTTGACGTTCCACCACACCCGGCGCCTTCTTTTCTACTTCACGATACGTTTCCGATGCGATCGGACCTTTATCGTCCAGTGGTTGACCGATTGCGTTGACCACCCGACCAAGCAACTCCTCACCGACCGGCACCTGTACAATTCGACCCGTACATTTCGCCTCGTCTCCTTCCGAAATGTGACGGTCGTCTCCGAGGATCACACAACCCACGGAATCCTCTTTCAGGTTCATGGCCATCGCGTAGGTCTCGCCCGGAAACTCGATCAGTTCCGTGTACATCGCATCTTCGAGACCGTGCACCGTGGCAACACCGTCTCCCACTTCGAGGACCGTGCCCACGCTTTCCATTTTTAGCTTGCCTTCATGTCCTTTGATCCGTTCCTTGATAACGGACGAAATTTCTTCCGGATTAATTTTCATCTCGATTACCGTATTTCAATTGAATGAGCTACAATCTGCGAATTATTGTTCCTGATCATCCCCTCCCCCCGAAAAATCATCACACTTCACCTACAGCGCCGTCTCCCCAACGACCGATTCCTCCAGCTGATCAATTCTCGAAGCAAGACTTTGATCCAGCACATGATCGCCCAACTGAATCCGTATCCCTGCAAGGAGAGAAGGATCATGCTGACTCTCAAGTTCGACCGTCTGTCCCTTGAACAATCGCTCAAGTTCACCCTTTAATTTTTCCTTTTTCTCCTCCGATAAGGGCTGAGCGGAGCGAGCCTGCACACGGATCACACCGGTATGCTCATCGGCCAGATCATCGTACCGATTGGCCATCACAGGAATAATTTCCGCTCGGTCCTTCTCGATCATCAGCCGGAGGAGATTCATTACCTCCTCACTGAAATAATCTGTGAGTGTGTCATTCACCACATCAATCTTTTCTTCCCGATCCACCAGCGGATTCTCAAGCACCTTTCCGAGGTACTCGTCGTGAAGGTAGAGCTCGCGAAGCTGAACAATTTCTTCTTCGAACTCTCGAACGGAATCCCTTTCGATCGCGACATCGAGAAGTGCTTTTGCGTAGCGTTTCGCAAGCGTCTGCTCACTCATTCGTCGTCGACCTCCGAGATACCATATTCAACTCCCCGACGAAACTGTTCCATCGAATCCACTTCGGAAAGTGCTGAAAACAGATTCGATGTATATTGTTCATGAAGATCCTCACCGGCTTTCTCACGAAAATACCGGCGGATGGTATTAAAAGCGGAGGACGTCATGGTCTGCTGGATTTCAGCCACGGCCCGTTCCTGTATACGCTGAGCTTCCTCCCGTGCATTTTCGATGGTCGCTTCGGCCTGCTGCTTCGCCTCTTCGATGGTCTGCTCTTTCAATCGTTTCCCCTTCTGCAGGATTTCCTCCCGTTTTTTACGGGCCTGCTCCTCGATGGAACCCATTTTCTCCTGAATTTCCTCCTCACGACGATCGAGTTCCTTCTTTTCCTCTTCTATACGGTCCAGCTCCGATTGAATCTCGGCCCGGCGTTCCCGATGCTGCTGTTTCAACAGAGGATGGACCCACTGGACATAGATGCCAAGGAGAACGAGGAGGCCCAGAAGCTGGGTGACGGCCGGTCTCCAGTAGGAACTCCAGCCGGACTCGTCACCGTGTCCCTCGGCCTCCTCACCTGATCCATGTGTTCCAGATTCGTCACCCGACGCGGCGACGAGAACCTCCTCTTCAGAGTCCCCGAACGGTTCCGTTTGCGCATCCACGTCCGGAATGAAACCAACGAGAACCGGTGCAAACAGCACGAAAATGAAGAAGAGAAGACGAGAATTACTCATGATGCATCCTGTATGAACTCATGAAGTTCCGCTCGTTCAACACCATGCTCCGTTACTTCGCCGGCAATTTGAGCGGCGATACCCGATGTTTGATCCCGGATCTGCTCAAGGGCTTGTTCCTTTTCCTTTTCCACCTCCGCCCGGGCTTCGTTCAGAATCTCAAGGGCTTTTTCGTGCGCGTCGGACATGATCTCCGAACGTTTTTCTTCCCCCTCGGAAACGATATTTTGCATTTCCCTGGTGGCTTCCTCTCGTTCGGCTTCCATGCGACGCTCGAACTCCTCTATCTTCTCCGATAGTCGGGCCCGCTTTTCCTCAATGGACTGGTCCCCTTCCTCAATTTTGCGCCGGCGCTCCTGAATGACCCGCAGAAGCGGATCAAACAATACATACTTCAGAAGCATAAGCAGAACGAGAAAGGTTCCAGCATGAAGGATAAGCGTCGTCAGATTGACGTAAAACGGTTCATTCTCAAGAAAGCCCATTATGGATATCCTGCAACCGAGCAGGTTGACAGCTTCAGAAAAATCTACAAAAGGGAAACTAGCCGACTAATTGAATGAGTGTTTCCGGCGTGGGAATACGCAACCAGAGCAGGAAACCAATCAGGAGGGCATAAATCGTGAGTGCCTCGATGAGACCTCCTGCGATGATGAACGTCGTTTGAATATCTCCGGCCGCTTCCGGTTGTCGTGCCATGCTCTCGACGGCCGACTTCGCCGCTTTTCCAAGTCCAAGAGAACTACCAATTGCCGCAAGGCCCACACCAAACGCGGCACCGAGTGCCATTAATGCTAGATACCACTGCATCGTTCAACCTCCTTCAGGTTATCGTTCAAAAAAACAAGACAAATCCAAAAACAACAAACTTGTTTCACTCAGTGATCCTCTTCTGCCGCTGCAATCGCACCAGCAATATAAACCGCCGATAGAATCGTAAAGATGGCCGCCTGAATCAGCCCGGCAAGCATCATGATAAAGTATAGGGGGAACTGAAGAGGAACCCACCAGGCCCCAGCATAAACCAGTAGAGAGATGATCGCAGCGATCACGGTATCCTCTCCCATAATGTTCCCGAAAAGCCGTGTAGCAAGGGAAACAGGGCGTGCGATTTCTTCAAGCACATGGATCACAAACATGATGGGAAACAAAATATATGGCTGAAAAAAGTGCTTAATGTAATCCACAGCCCCGTTTACGCGAATCCCCTCGTAGTGAGTGACGCCGAAGGTCACTCCCGCAAGAGCAATCGTCGTTGCATAAGTTGCCGTGGGGGCATGCATTCCCGGAATCAGGGGCCAGTAATTCATCATCAGAATATAAATGAACATCGAACCCAGCAACGGAATATAACGATCCGTGTGCTCCCCCAGGACAGACTCGAAAAAGCCGTAAATCTCCATAAATGCCATCTCGATGATGTTCTGTTTAAAATCCGGCACTTCCTGCAAATTCCTCGTCAGCAGGAAAGATCCCACGACCAGTACAACTCCCACCATCCAGGCCATCACGACCGGGACCCAGAAATGATGATCCATCCCCAGAAATTTTTTATGGGCCACCCCGAACCATTTGAATATAGAAGGCACTTCTCGATGTATCTGTGCGAGTAACATCAGTCTATACCTGTACTCACTTTCTTCACTGATGGGTCAGCTGAATTCTCGTTGTCCGGAAGAGGATTCTCATCCGGAACAATCATCCTGGATAAGACCTTGGTCATCATGACAAAATGGGGAGTTGCAATCCCACAAACAAACAGAAGAATACCAGCCGTCGATCCGGTTCCGGCCAGGTAAATACTAATTCCCCAGATGGGTAATTTCATCAAAAACAATCCTCCCACCACGAACTTTTTCCAGAGGGGAAAGGGTTCTGCCTGCGCCATTTCCTTCGTTCGAAGAAAAACTCGTCCCCCCATACGAAACACGTCAAATGTATAGACGCCGACAGCTGCACCAAGAGCGTAGGACAACCCCGGTTCCCATCCGGCGACCCTGACTAAAAACAGATAGAACACGACCCCGAACACGAGGGAAGTAAGAGTAACCCTCCAGGGAAATCCGTCGTCGACTTGTATACCTTCTTCAAGATTCATCTTCTTCAGGCTGATTGTCGTTTCGAAGATCTGACGTCAATTGATAGAACCAGACCGTGAGACCAGAAAATGCAAGTAATAATGAAAGTATCGTAAAGAAAGGATCCGTATGAAGCCAGCGATCCACTTCACGTCCACCGAGAAACGAAAGAAGAAGTGCAACCCCCACCACAAACCCGATCGATCCAAGCGCACCGAGCTTGCCGAGTGCCTTGATCGTCTGCTTCAGTGAACCGCTCCTGAACAAACTGAGGTTACGAATAAAGCCAAAATAGGATGAAATATCATAATGCCCTGAGAGTTCGTTTTCAAGAGGGGATGTTCAGGCGTAAATCACCAGTGATATTATTAAATATCGGTCTGCTCTTTCGGCGTTTTCCCCCACTGCAGTTTCTGGTGCAGGGTTTTGTAAAATGAGCGATCGGGAGGAGACACAAGTCTCGCGGGCGGCCGACAGTCTTGAATCTCTAAACGATCCCCTTCGTTCAAATTCGTAAACTCCTGTCCGTCCACCGTCAAAACGGCTTGCTCGGGCGTTGAGCGAATGCGAACATGCACCGTCCGTTCCGCAGAAATCACAAGGGGGCGAATGGTCAGGGTATGGGCGGCAAGAGGGGTCAATACGATCCCCTGAACGCCCGGCTCAATCACCGGACCGCCCGCCGAGAGATTGTGCGCCGTTGAACCGGTGGGCGTGGAGATGATCAGTCCATCCCCATCGTACACGGTGGTTCGTTCATCGTTGATGAACACTTCAAGGGTCACCATCCGGGAAATCCCACCACGGGTGATCACGAAATCATTCAGCGCCACAAACCGCTTCGACGCCCCGTTTTCACGGTCTAATGTCAGTTCAAGACGCAATCGACGGGTGGTGTCAAGTTCTTGCCGCTTCAGAAGATCCGGTAGAACCTCCTTCATTTCGTCGGTTTCAACTGTATTCAAAAAACCAAGTTTCCCGAGATTTACGCCGAGCACGGGGATCTGATTCGCTTCGAGCCGTCGTACCACGCGCAGGATCTCACCGTCCCCACCAAGAGAAATAATGACATCCGCCTCGGTTTCGGTCAGGTCGCGTTTTCCTTCGAGATCAACCCCGATCAGTCGACAGCAATCACATATCCAATCCTCCAGTTCATTCGCAATTGTTCGTACGTTTTCCTTCGAGCCATCTCCTATCATCAATACATCACGCTGCTTCGCGTCGCTCATCAGGACTCCTCCAATGCTTCGGCGGAATCAAGAAATTTCCGTTCGTCCCCTCGCCAGAGGCGTCGAATATTTTCGTGATGACGCGCCACGACAAGGACCCCCGCCGTAAGTGAAAGCAGAAACTCCGGAATCGACAACCCGCCACACGCCGGACAGGCGAAGACGGTTGCCGACAGCACGTAAAACACCGGAAGCACAGCTGCCGAAAGAATGGACGCCAGTGAAACCCAACCGCTGATCAGAGTGACGGCGACCCAGAACAAAAACGTGATCCCCGTCACCAGCGGCATGACGGCCATCAACACGCCGAGGGAGGTTGCAACCCCCTTCCCTCCATCAAAACCGAGATAAACGGGAAAACAGTGTCCGATAATCGCCAGAAAACCAAATATCACGCTCATCCACGTGATAAATTCGGGACTTCCAGAACTGAAGGCGGAGGTAACTAGAACCGGTCCCCAGAAAGCGGGGGCGAACCCCTTCAGAAAATCCAGAGCGAGTCCGGCCACACCCGCCGCGTAACCCACGACGCGTGCGAGGTTTGTCGCTCCCGTATTGCCGCTTCCGTAGTTCCGGATGTCCCGACCAAAGAGAAAACCGAGAAGGAGACAGAACGGA
Organism: uncultured Planctomycetia bacterium; assembly: GCA_964606115.1. Lineage (GTDB taxonomy): Bacteria > Planctomycetota > MHYJ01 > CAYXQY01 > CAYXQY01 > CAYXQY01. The sequence continues at coordinate 21,942 of CAZSFH010000013.1, forward strand.
ACGGCTCCAAGAAGATAGCTGACCAGTGCACCGGAGACCACCAGAAGTTCCTTCATCTCATTCCCCCTCTCCGTCTGTCAAAGCGCCTTATCCGATTCACGATGTTCCGACTTGTCCTGAATAGGTGCTCGGTACACGTCCATCTGTTGCTCCCGGCCCTCCAGCGGAACGGACCCGATCGACGTGAGCTCGATCTCTCCTTCGAGAAGCTCTTCCGTGCGGTTCCCAACCAGCACCTCGTCCGTATCCGCAATTTCTTCCAGCCGGGCGGCCACGTTGACCGGGTCGCCGAGTACTGTAAACTCTTTGACCTCTTTCGAACCGACGTATCCGAGTACCACTTTTCCGGTGTTAACGCCCACGCGGACGTGAAGTTCCAGGTCCACGGACAGTTCCTCGTTCATTTCCTGGACCCTTTGAATAATCTTCTTACCGGCCCGAACCGCCTGTTCGGCATGTTCCTCCAGCTTGACCGGTGCTCCGAAAACGGCCATCACCTGATCCCCGATGTATTTACTGACACCGCCGTCGTGATCAAAGACAATTTGACTGGTGGATTCATAAAAGTTACTGAGCATCGACGCGACATCCCGGGGGGGCATCTGCTCGGCCATTTTCGTAAAACGCTCAATGTCAGCAAAGAGAATGGACACCTCTGATTCCTCAAGTTCCTGCGACACCTCGTCTCCCTCAAGAGAGGTCCGGCTGATCTGCTCGACGACGTCCGGCGAATGAAACCGCTCCAGGTTCTTTCGAAGAATCGCCTCCTGTTTCAGATCTTCGAAAATCTTCTCCTGCTTGATCCGGATCGCCAGCTGATTTCCAATCGCACTCAGCAGATCGAGATCCTCTTCCTTGAACTTCTGATTTCCCGGTCCCGAATCAACCCAGAGTGCTCCGATGACGCTATCCTGATCCCAGAGGGGTACACACATGAGGGAATCAATATTGTAATCAATTATGCTTCCACCTTCCTCAAATCTCGGATCAGTGGAAGCGTCCGTGGAAATAATGGCTGCTTTCTCTTCGACGGCCTGGTTGACAACGGTCCGGCTGATGTTGATTCGCTCCCCGTCGACAAACCCCTCACCGGACACCCAACCCAGCTCGGCTTTGAGCTCCTCCTGGTCGGAAGGAATAATAAGAGCGACACAGCGGCGCGGATCAAACACATCGGCGATCGATTCAATAGCCGTTTTAAGAACTCCCTCCAATCCCAGTTCGTCGTTCAGGTCTTTTCCCAGTTGGTACAGAAGGAAAAACTTGCTCCGTTCCGCAAGACGATCTTCTTCCTGTTTTTGCTCCTCGTCCTCTTCCTCCTGCACCGCTGATAAAGCGTCCTGCAAAAGATCCGAATCCGGCGTGGGAGTCGCGCCGGTGTCGTCGAGACCGTATGGCTCCGGAAGTTCCTCGACCTTTTTGATTTTACTGTCCTCATCACGGAACGCTTCCTTTTCCACGTTTACACCGTCCGGCGGATCCTCGGTTTTGCTGAAATGCAGCCGAGTGTCTCCCACCGTGATAATATCCCCCTCGACAATCTCACAGGACGTGATTTTTCGGTTGTTGACTTCGGTGCCATTTGAACTGTCAAGATCTTCCAGGATATAGGAACCATTTTCCTTAGAGATCCTGCAGTGCCGACGGGAAACCTTGTCATCCCTGATCTCAAGGTGGTTCTCGGGAAGGCGTCCAATATTAAAATGATCCGTGTCCACACGGATACGGTCCCACCAGTCGTCTTCCTCTTTAAACAGATAAACTGTCATGACACACGATCGTTCATCCCAACACCCCATTGATCAGTCAGGAACCGCTCCTCACCCGAGCTGTTATTAGAACCGATTGTTTGCCCAAAATTCAAATTCAAACGGATGTTCTAACATGGTATCCCGTGAAATCCGCAACCTCAGCATCTGATTTCGGTGAAGTTCACGGAATTTTGGAAAACAATGCCGAGAAAGTGCATTGTCGTCAAAAAATGACACAGGTATTCACCGAAATAAAGAGGTCCCCCCTTGAGGTTCTTCGTAAACGAACCATCTACGGCGTCACTTCTTCCTTAAAAGCCCACTTTTGAGGCTTACTCGCCGAAAACCTT
>CAZSFH010000014.1:0-11484 GCA_964606115.1 uncultured Planctomycetia bacterium
GGGCACCAAAGCGGACATCTGGGAGGCCGGGCACCGGGTGCCGCTTTTCGTGCGGTGGCCGGGGCAGGTGGCGTCCGGGACGACCACGGATGAAACGGTCTGCCTGACCGATCTATATTCGACGCTGGCGGAGGTGGTGGGACACGATTTGAGAAAACAGGAAGCGGAGGACAGCTTCTCCCTGCTTCCTCTTCTGAACGGCGAGGACTGGGACCGGGGGGCACCGGTCATTCACCACTCATACCATGGCATGTTCGCCATCCGTAAAGGGAAGTGGAAACTGGTGGCGGGAAACGGTTCCGGCGGCCGGGCGAAGCCGGTCGGAAAACCGTTTAAGAAGCCGTATCATCTGTTCAACATGAAGGAGGATCCACGGGAACAGAACAACCTCGCTCCGGAACACCCGGAGCGGGTCGAGCGTCTGGAACAGGAGATTCGAGAGGTTCGAACATCGGGACGCTCGAGACCGGTACGGGAAATAGAAGGGTCAGGAGAAGGAGAAAGGGAACCTTCGTCAACAAAATAAAGATGCTGAGGTTGCGGATTTCTCGCGTTGTCATGGAGGCTTCGTGGGCTGTTCACCGGCACGAGACGGTGAGTGCGATCCAAACTGAAAAAGGGTCGAGTTCGCTGGATCCGGAATGTCCAGCAAGCTTCAGCTCTGGCGATTCACCTGGATCAGGACCTGCCAGCGAAATGCCCAGTACCAGTGGATTTCGGGATCCGGTAAACCGGCCTCCTGGATGAAGGATCGAAGTTCATCCCGGGTAAACGATCGACGCACGGAAAGCGGGGCGTCGTTCTGTATCATGCGGTTGTTAACCAGGACACGGGTTAGTATTCGAATGGCGTGAAACGCGAACGGGTGGCGGTGCAGGTCGTTAATGATGATGCCCCGCCGGCTCCGGTTGTTCATCGCCCGCAGCATCTCCGGGATCTCGTGGTCCTGGAAATGATGCAGGACCAGCGATGAGTGAACAAGGTCCCAGCGGTCCCCGTCGGGTGAATCCACGTCTCGAAAATCACCGGTCACGAACTCGAGATGTGTTCGATTGCCATATTCCCTTCGAGCATATCGAATGGCGCCCGGAAGCAGATCCACGCCAAGAATTTCAGGCCGGATCCCGTCCGCCCGCAGCGTGTCATAAAGACGTGCGGCCACGTCGCCCCCGCCGGTGCCGATATCGAGAATGGACACCGTTGACGCTTCTTCCGGAAGGAGCCGACGCACGGCATCAATGGACGTCCGCCAGCCGCCCAGGTACCGGTTAAATTTTTCGAGTTCACCCAGGGACCGGTGGAGAAGATCGTCCGATATCTCCGTCTCATCCATCATTTCCTCTTCCTCGCTGCGCGACTGAAAATCGACCTTTTTCAGGACGTGGGACATGGGTGAGGGAACGCTACACTGGAACGTGCTGGTTGTCGAAATGCAACGTCAGACCCTCCATGGTCAGTCCGGGTCCGAATCCCAGGACCACCGCGGGATCCGGAGTCGGGTCGTTGCGGAGCAGATGGTCAAGGATAAACAGGATGGTCGGGCTGGACATGTTTCCGAACGACGAAAACACGGATCGGGACGGAGCCAGACAATCGTCGTTGAGCTCGAAACGCGTCTGAACGAGGTCCAGGATACGTCGGCCTCCGGGATGTATCGCCCACTGCCGGATGTCTTTCGGAGAGCCCTTCACGTTTTCGATCAATGACGTAAGAAACGGTTGGAGATGAGGGGCGAGCTGATCGGGAATCTCCGGGGACAGGTACATTCGGAATCCCTGGTTTCCAATTTGCCAGGTCATCTTCGAGGCGTGGTCCGAGTCCACGAAAGACTCCGCGGAACCGATTTCTGCGAGCGGACGAGTTCCTCGTTCGACGGATTTCGAACCGGTGACGACCGAGGCCGCGCATCCGTCCGAAAACAGTCCGTCCGAAACAATTCCGTTCTTCGAAAAGTCCTTTTGAAAGTGAAGCGTACAGAGTTCAAGACAGACCATCAGGACGACGGCGTCCGGTTGTCCCCGTGCGATATCCGCCGCGGTACGGATGGTATTGAGTCCGGCGAAGCAACCCATGAAGCCAATCTGAACGCGGCGAACCGAGGGAGGGAGATTGAGCTGGTCGATCAGTGCTACATCGGGGCCGGGGGCGACGTGACCGGTGCACGATGTAAAGATCAGATGAGTCACCGCGTCCGCCGGTATCCCGGCCCGGTCGAGGGCCTGACGGCAGGCGTTAGCGGCCAGATCGGGTGCGTGACGCTGATATTTTTCCATCCGAGCGTGTGTCCCGGGCAATGGTTCTAACCGGCGGTTCCGTGGAAAAAATTCGTTGCTTTCCGGATCCGGACTTTTGAAGTCGTCAATCACAGTGTGGCGGGTTTCGATGCCGATTTTGCTGTAGATTGTGTCCAGGAACGAGACTTTTTCATCCCGGGTGCCAGGTGGAAGGTCGGCTTTCATGGTCGACGCCATAAACGCCTGGATCTCGTCCTGGTGGAGACGCCGGTCGGGCACGGCGGTTCCGGTGGAGTGAAGGTAGGTTTTGCTTTCGGGCACAGATGGTTTGTTCATGAGTGACAACGTTATTTTAACAGAGTCTATTTCGGGTTTTGTAATACCCGGTTCGATCCGGTATATTGTTACATTTCAATCTTCGTCTACACGGAAAACTAAGAGGTATCTGGATGGAATCATGGAGATTTCCGTTCACGACAATTACGAGGAGTTATGTCGATTCGTCTACCGTGTGTTTGCGAGGCGGATTCTGAGTGAAGCCCGGGTAACTCTTGGTCTGGCGACCGGGAACACGCCGAAACGGTTTTACGAGTTGCTGGTCGATCAGTATGAACGGGGGGTTCTGAACTTCCAGGATGTCATAACGTTTAACCTGGATGAATACTATCCAATGGATCCGGATGATCCTCATAGTTTTGTCCGATACATGCGCGAACACCTGGTGGATCACGTGAACCTTCGTCAGGAACACGTGCACATTCCAGATGGATCCACGGAGGATCCGGAGCGGGAGGCCGAAACGTACGAGAAGCGAATCCGGGACCGGGGAGGTATCGACCTTCAGCTGCTGGGTATCGCTGAAAACGGTCACATCGGTTTCAACGAACCGGGATCAGACTGGGAGAGCGAGACCCGTCTGGTCACCCTGGATCAACACACACGTGAACGCAACTTCGAGGATCCGGAGGATGCACCCTCCCGGGCGATCACAATGGGGATTAAGACGATCATGCGGTCTAAACATATTCTTTTGATGGCTGCGGGTGATCACAAGGCAGACGTTCTTCAGAAGGCACTGGAAGGACCGGTTCGAAAGGAGGTGCCGGCTTCCGTCCTGCAGCTCCATCCGCAACTGACCGTCGCCCTGGATCGGGACGCGGCGACTGCGTTATCAATTTGATTGTTGTTTTGGATTTGGTGGTCTAACTTCATTTACGAGAACATGAGAAGATGAAAGGAGCGACGGTTACGGAACAGGATTACGAATACATAACGACCACGTTTGCCGGGTCGGAACGTGAACTGCTGGAAAAGATGAAAAGACGGGCGGATCAACGGGGACTTCCGGAAATTATGATCTCCGCCGAACAGGCCCGTTTTTTGTCAATGCTGGTGAAAATGAATCGTGTGAAGCGTTGTCTGGACGTCGGTACGCTGTTCGGCTTCAGTGCGGCGATCATGGCTCGATCCATGCCCGAGAATGGGCGGGTGGTGTCGGTCGAAAAAAATGAAGACCACCATGATGTTGCACGTCAGAACCTTGAGGAGCTGGATTTGCTCTCGAAGGTGAGGTTGATCCACGGGCGTGCCATCGAGGTACTGCCGGATCTCCGGGACCAGGCCCCGTTTGACCTGATTCTGATCGACGCGGACAAACGGAATTATTCGAATTATTTTCATCAGAGCCTGAAGCTGGTTCAGAACGACAGTATCATTGTCGCCGACAACACGCTTTACAAGGGGAAAGCTGCCAGCGTAGATCTGGATACGTCGGACCCGGACCATGATAACGCTGCGGCGATTCGGAAGTACAATGAACTGACGTCTGAACATGAATCGGTCGAGAGTACAATCGTTCCGGCCGGAGATGGGTTGAACATTGCTCTCTGCACGGACGTTTAAAAAAGAAACCCGGATCAAGGCGACTGAAATGTCCTGGTCCCCCGGGATATTCCATTGAACATCTATTCAAAACAGACGTCCGTTGTACGGCGTTATCCGTATTCGAAGCGATGAAAAGTGCTTCGACTGAAAGGATTTGAACCGGAAACAACGTGCACCCCGGATCGCTTCGCGTACTACAATATACGCCCTGGTGGAGGGGTCTGGTTAGCTGCTCCGCAGTTCCTTGCAGGCGCTCTTCGTTTTTCGGCGGGCGGATCGGATGTGATCCCGCTGTTCATCGATCCAGTTCAAAAGGAATTCACGTTCATCGCCGGTTTGTTTGATCTGTTTTTTCATTTCCTCCGGGTTCGTGCCGCCGGTGTGGGACCGTTTTTTGAGAGCGGTTTCCGGAACCAGAAACTCCTCCAGGTCGATGCCCGACAGGTTGAGGTCCAGTCCTTCCCGTTCGGCCTGCTGTTCGAGGTGATCGATGGTGACGTCCTTGAGTGATTTTTCCTGCTCGATCAGCTTGTTCACCGTCTGGCCGACAATCTTGTACATTTGTCGGTAAGGGGTATCCGTCTCCCGGGCGAGGCCATCGGCGAGGTCGGTGGTGAGAGAAAAATTGTCGTGAACGGCTTGTTCCATGACGTCTTCGTGGACGACCAGTGTGGAAATTGCTTCGGTGAGGCTTTCGAGGCTGGTGGACGCCGTGTTCAGTCCGTCCGAAATGTACTGTTTGACCTCCCGGCTGTCCCGGTTGTATCCCGTGGGAAGGCCCTGCAGAAGGCCGGAGACGACCTGGACCATGCCGGACAGCTGTGGGGCGGTACCCCGCACCAGTTCGAGGGCGTCCGGATTCTTTTTCTGGGCCATTACGGAACTACCCGTGACCGGATGCAGACGCTGAGCCACGTTCCGTCCGAAATCGACGTAGTCGCTTTCGTGGGTGGAGTACAGCAGAAGGTCCGTGGCGGTTCGTCCGGCCGTGGTCATCAGTTCATTGAGGGTGGAGAGCAGAGCAAGCTGGTACATTCCCCGGCTGGAAATGGCGTCCTGGGGAATTTTCCAGACGCCGTCAAACCCAAGCAACTCGGCGGTGTATTCTCGATCGATCGGCCAGGAGGTACCGTATGATTCAACCGCGCCGAGGGGACAGCGGTTGAATCGTTCGTACTGGTGCTGAAGCAGGCTGGCGGTTCGAAGGAAGGCGTTCGCGTACGCCAGGCACCAGCTGGCGAAGGTCGTGGGCTTGGCCGGTTGCATGTGGGTGTAGCCGGGCATCGGGGTGGTTCGGTGTTCCTTCGCTCGTTCGATGAGGGCCTCAACCAGGTCCACAATTTGTTGCAGCTGGTTCAGTACTCGTTCTCGCAGATAAAGAAGTTCCGTCACCATGACCTGATCATTTCGACTTCGGGCGGTGTGTGTCGAGAGCCCCGCTTCTTCGCCTGCGATTTCGATGATGCGCTGTTCGAGGGACAGGTGTGCGCCCTGATCCGGATCGATGTCATATGTGCCGGATTCGATTTCTTCCTCGATGGTTTCCAGTGCGTCCAGAATGTCGAGGCACCGTTCGTCCTCCAGGATACTGGTTTTACCCAGCATCAGGACATGGGCCCGCGTGCCCCATACGTCATACGGAGCCATCGCAAGGTCCAGTTCCATCTGGGTCGAGGAGACGATGGCCGATTGAATGTGATCGCTCAGTTCATCCTCGGTCATGATCGCCGTTGATTAATTTGTTCAACAGGGCCATCTGAGCCCATTTCCGGTTTTCCGCCTGGTCGTGAATAATCGAACGCTCGTGATCCAGCACTTCGTCGGAGACGACAACGTTGCGTCGAACGGGCAGGCAATGCATGAAGTACGCGCTATCCGTTTTTTTCATGCGTTCCGTGTTGACGATCCAGTCCCGGTGGTTTTCCCGTTGTTTCAGTTCCGTCGACCAGTTCCCATAGTGTTCAAGCGCTCCCCAGCTCTTGGCGCAAACCACGTTCGCGCCTGACATCGCTTCATCCATATCGTGAGTGATAGAGATGGTTCCACCGGTTTGTTCCGCTCGTTCTTGAATCTGTTCCATCACGTCGGAGTCCAGGTCCCATCCGTCCGGATAAGCAAGGGTGACGTTCATGCCCAGATGACTGGCGGACATCGCCTGAGAATGGGGGGTAGCGACCGGCAATGCCTTCGGATGATAGGTCCAGGTTAGCACATAATTCCGGGAGGACGGATCGTCAAAACACTCCTGAAGCGTCATGGCGTCTCCGAGACCCTGGCAGGGATGGTATAGATTGGATTCCATGTTGATAACGGGGACGGAGGCATGTTTCATAAATCCGGCAAACAGCCGGTCTTTTTTCAATTTTTTCCAGGGACGGACGTCCTTGGATTCTTGCTCGGTTGTGACCAGTTCACTGGCCCGGATCCCGACAGCATCGCAGTAGCGAGAAAGCACGCCCGCCGCTTCTTTGATGTGTTCACTTGCAGCACCGTCCATCACCGTCCCCGGTTCATATTCAAAGGCGTACGCGGTTTCTTCATTCATGTCCAGCGTCGTGGCGCCGCCGCCGAGCGCACGCATACCCGTTTCAAATGAAACCCGGGTTCGAAGGGATGGATTCAGGAAGATCAGCATTAATTCACGTCCCTTCAGGGGAGCGTTCGCGCCGTTTTGTTTGTAGTCGTGTGCCTGTCGCAGGATGCCGGATAAAGTGTCCGGGTCGTAATCTGCGGTGTTATAAAAGTGTGATGGCATGTTGACGTTGAAAAATCATGAAGTGTTCGAAGGGTGCGGGACGAGGTCATGTCGGACGAACAGGGCGAAGGATCAGGGCCTGATGGTGGTACCGTGAGCTCCATTCAGGATGGCTTCCCGCCAGGCGTCGTCGGATTGAAGCGATCCGGCGATGAGCACTTCGTTCACACCGTCCCGAATCGCCTGACGAGCGCTGTCCATTTTGGGAATCATGCCCTCCGTGATGGTTCCATTGTCGATCAACTCGTCCGCTTCGGTAAGGGTTATCGACGAAAGAACGGATTCCGCTTCAGGATCGTCCATCACTCCTTCGACGGACGTAACGTACACGAGACGGTCCCCCGATAGTCCCGCGGCAACGGCGGCCGCCATGGTGTCAGCGTTGACGTTATAAACCTGACCGTCCTCGTCGACGACGAGACGGCCGACAATCGGTACCATGTTCCGGTCGAGAAGGGAATGGACAAGGTCCGGGTGGACCTGAACGATGTCTCCGACAAATCCGAAATCAACGGTTTTCTCGTCCCCTTCGTGTTCGCCCCGGTTGATGGTCATCGGCGGTCGTTTCTGAACTTCGACCGTGGTGCCGTCCACCCCGGTGATACCGACGGCTGAAATATCGTGTTCGAGACAGTCGGACACCAGGTTGACGTTCAGGGTTCCCCGGTAAACCATTTTTGAGATCTCAAGTGAATCCGCGTCCGTGATCCGGCGGCCGTTCACTTTTTCGATCGGAACGTCCAGTTGCTCGTGCAGGTCGTCCGCCTGGCTCCCCCCCCCGTGCACGAATACAATGTCGTGTCCATTTTCCTGCAGGGTCGAAACCGCTTCAAGCAGGGCGTGGAGAATAGGGTCGTCCTTGAGGACGTTTCCACCGAGTTTAATGACACTGGTACTCATTGGATCAGGGATGAGTTCCAGAAAATTCAAGACCTTCGTTTTCGGGAAGATCGAACATTACGTTCATGTTCTGAACTCCCTGGCCGGCCGCCCCTTTGAGAAGATTATCGATCGCGCTGAGAACGATCACCCGTTTTCCCTCCACGTGCACCGCCAGGTCCGCGTAGTTGGTGTTCCGGACGACCGTGGAACGGGGACGGTCAACCAGTCGGATGAAGGGTTCGTCCTGATACTGCCGGCGGTAAACGTTCTGAATTTCCTGTTCATCGGCCGGCTTTGAAAGGTGAAGGTACGCCGTCGTAAAGATCCCTCGAATGATCGGTGCGGAGTGAGGGGTGAACGTAACATTTAAACTATTTTCCTCCTCTTGCTTTTCGCCTTCCTGACGAATTTCGTCGGCGTGGCGGTGACGAAAAATTTTGTACGCCCGGAAGTCCACCGCTCGCTCGGGGTGGTGAGTGGCCGGGGAAGCCGTTCGTCCCGATCCGGAGGAACCTGTTTTCGAATCGATAATGACCTCCGGTTCCACGAGTCCTGTAGAGAGCAGAGGAAGGATGGCCAGCAGTGCACCGGTCGGAAAACAGCCGGGGCAGGCGACGAGTTTTGCGTCCTGAAGTTGTTCTCGATTGAATTCGGTCAGTCCATATCGAGCTTTTGATAGCAGTTCGGGGGCGGCGTGAGGTTCGTCGTAAACACGTTTAAACTGTTCGGCGTCGTCGAGACGAAAGTCGGCCCCCAGATCGAGCACACGTGTTTGATCCAGATCAAGTTCGGCAATTTTTTCCATGCTCACGCCGTGCGGCAGCCCAAAAAACAGGACATCCGTTTTTTCGTTCAGCCGTTCGAGGTGTTCTTCCTGGAAGAACAGATCGGTTGCGCCTTTGAGGTTCGGGTGAATTTCCGAAACGGCTTTTCCCGCGTGGGAGCGAGACGTGGTTTCGACCACATCCACGGACGGATGCCCGAGGAGCAGGCGCAGCGCTTCCCCGCCGGTGTATCCTGTTCCTCCCACCACGCCTGCTTTGATCGTCTGTTCCGTCATCGGTCCGGGAACCTCAGATGATGTCCTCGTCTTTGAGCAGGGCTTCAAGCGATTCCTTGACATGCTCCGAAGAGCCGGCCCGGAGGTTCAGTTCGGACGTTATATAATCAACGCCCGCGCTTGTGTTTGTAACAGGCCCGGAGATAAAATCCACGGACATGTCGTGCTCCTCACAGACGTGAACCGAACCGAGCGCACCTGCGAGATCATTCGCGCAGACCATGTGAAGATCGATCGCGTTCACGAATTCTTCATCGGAGATGAACGTGTCGACCCCATACCAACCCACGATACCGTCCCCGAGTTCGGCCACGATAACGTCGGTGGAGTCGTTTCCGAGACGGTTCAACACCGTTTTGGCCGCCGACGTCAGTTCCTCGCGGTCCTCGTCGATCGTGGAGGTGAATCCGAGGTCGGCAAAGGAACCGGTTTCCTCGGCTCCGGCCTCTTCCATCGCGTTCATATCCCGTTGCGTGGCCACACCCGTGAGTTTGGCGCCCGCGACGTTCAGATCGTGTTCTTGCGAGAGTAACTCTACGAGCTCGGTGGCGAGACTGGTTTTACCGGTGTTCATGCTCGTGCCGGAAATCAGCAGGATGGAGGCGCTCGTGTCAATCGTATCCTCCGAGCGATCTTCCGATTTTCGAATGTTTAGAGCACCGGTTCCGTTCCGGACGCTGCCGAGAAGTTGAACCTCGACGGGGCGAGTCGTGGTTTTCCGGTTCCAGGATTGAGCCCGGCCGATCACGCCTCCGAGATTAAGGAGATGGAGGGTATCCCCGGGTTCGAGGTCGTTCGGGATCGTGCCGACGACTCCTTCGAGCGCTTTTCGTTTTCCCAGAACACCGACGACCACGTCTCCCTTGTGGACGGGAGCGATCCGTCCGCTCTCGGTCTCGAGTTCTCCGGACAGCGTGGTATCGGTTTTGACCTTGACGGCCACGACTTCCCCCTCACGACCTTCCACGTCGGAGGAAAAGGAGAGGGAGCCGTTTAGGTTTTCATTCTGGAGGATCGAACCGACTTTCCATTCGTTCTGATGTAGCTGTTCTGAATCGTTCATTGGTCTTGTTTTTGATTTTGTGCCTGTTTGGATAACATGCTCTGAATACCGTAGATCGTGCAGTACCCCTCCGCGTCGCGACCGTCCCACAGGTGATTTTCTTCCCCGTAAACGGCCACGTCCTGGTTCATCAGGGAGTATGGGCTTCGTACGCCACCAACGGAGAGCGATCCTTTGTGAAGACGGCACCGAACGTCGCCGGTGACCCTCCGCTGAGTGCTGTCGATGAACGATTCGAGATCGCGCATCACCGGATCAAAGTACTGACCCTTGTGGAGATAATTTCCGTAATCGTCTCCAAAATCCGATTTGTGCTGCAGCTGTTTTTCCGTCAGAACAATCTTTTCCAGTTCACGGTGGGTGTGAATCAGAATAAGAGGAGCGGGGGCTTCAAACGCGATGCGGCCTTTCACCCCGAGGATCGTATCCCCCACGTGATAACCGCGTCCGTAACCGTGTTCCGCACCAACATCATGGAGGGCATCCATCAGGTTCGGACCGGAGAGAGGTTCGCCGTTCAGTTTGATCGGTAGCCCCTCCTCAAACGTGAGAACCAGATCCGCGGGCTCGTCCGGCGTCTCCTCCGGTGCTCGGACCGAGGGCCAGACGTCTTCCGGGATGGATTCCCAGCTTCCGGTTGTTTCCTTTCCACCGATGGTCGTTCCCAGGAACCCCCGGTTAATCGAGTATTCTTCCGTGACCGATTCAATGGTGTGCCCCCGCTCCTCCAGAAAGGCAACCTCCTCTTCACGGGTCAATTCGTTTTCCCGGACCGGTGCGATCGTATCCAGCGAGGGTTCAAGGTACTGGACGGACACGTCGAATCGCACCTGATCGTTCCCCGCGCCCGTCGATCCGTGTGCAATGGCATCCGCCGATTCATTTCGGGCGATCTCCACGACTTTCCGGGCGAGCACATGGCGTTCGGGGCCCGCCGAAAGCGGATAGACATCTCCTCGAAGCACGTTCGCTTTGATAATATAACTTACAAAGTCTTCGTACAGCTCCTGCTGTCCATCCACGTAGTGATACGCTTCTGCGCCGAGAGAACGTGCTTTTTCCCGGAGCCGTTCTTCCGCGTCCGCGTCGAATCCACCGGTATCGACCGTGGCCGCGATCACGTCATACCCTTGTTCATTCAGGTATGGAATGCAGAACGATGTGTCAAGCCCACCCGAAAACGCAAGAATAACTTTTTTCATCATTTTTTTTCGTGACGAATAAGCGATGTTTCGTAAAGTTTGTCAGGTTCAATAGAGTCATGCCGATCGGAAAACGCAGGAAAGAGCGGACGTCCCGAGTAATGCCCGAAGAACGGAAAGAAGAAAAGGAAAGAAAAGTTTGAACCGGAACAACGTGAATGTCCCCCGTTCGAAAGGGCCTCCCGCTCTATCCGCGGAGCGGTGGTCGTGGACGCCGTGGTCGCCCCGCGTGTGGTGGCAGACCCGGCCTGGCCCTGTTGGTTGGTGGGATGGGGTGCAAGTTGTTGTGGTTCCGGTTCATTCGTCGTCTATTGTTGCTTCGTGTAAATCCAATTCGGCGATTCGTTTTTCGTTTATACCGAAGACCGTGATTTATTTCAAACGAAATACGAGGAGTTCATTCT
>CAZSFH010000014.1:11494-23783 GCA_964606115.1 uncultured Planctomycetia bacterium
GCTGTCGACCTGGATTCGTGTGTATTTCTGACGGTGTCCGATCGTACGATTGTAACGGTTGCGTCGCTTGAATTTCTGGACCACGATTTTCTCTCCCTTTTCGTGATCCGCGATGGAACCTTCGACCGTAGCTTGTTCAACGACCGGCTGGCCGATCTGAACCTCATCGTCGTTCTGGACGAACAGTACCTGATCAAATGTAATGGAGTCCCCGGGATCACGTTCCGACATGTAATCGACCAGGATCTCCGCGTCTTCTTCGACCCGGTACTGCTTATTTCGATCGTCGATAATGGCGTACATGTTAATTTAACAAATACCTGTACAGGGAAAAGGCAAAAAAATTGAACATCCCTCCGAATCGAAGCGGCGATCTCCTGACATCCCCTCTGATTCGAGATGCGAAGCATCGTAAATTCAATGTACGTACAGTATATCAAGTGGTTCCTACCGGGTCAAGTGAATTCTTGAATCGGTTGGGGTTTGCACATAAGATTGTACTTTGATTTGTCTGCGTCAGGAGGTGGCGGACCGAACGTCCTCATGTTTTCAGTGATTTGAACCCTGTAGCTCCGTGAGCCCCCTTCGCGGAGATCACCTGTCTCTCTTACATTTTGTATACCACGGAAGTCCACGTCCGAATCGTTATCTAATGAAGGCTACACTCCGTACGAACGGGTCCGATATACATCCACGACCAAAAACAGTCGGGGGCTGGAATGGATCGCAACTGTTACGCGGGCTGCTGATGGTCATCGTTCTTCTGCTTGGAAAAGCGATGATTCCGGTCTCGAGCCCGGCCGCTCAGGAGGATTCGGAGAAAGGCCCGAGAATTCAGGAGATTGAGTTCAAGGGGCTCAAACAGTACCGACCGTCGACGCTGAAGTCGAAAATGAAAACGTCGGAGGGGAAACAGTTCAGCCAAGAAGTGCTCCGAAACGACATCCGGCGTCTGTATCAGGCTGGTTACGTGGATCGTGTACAGTGGAACACCGATTCTGTTGAGGGGGGGGTTCGATTGACGCTTCAGGTGTCGGAAAATCCAAGGCTCCAGCGAGTTGAACTCGAGGGGGTGACCGTTTTTACGATCAATGAGCTTGAGAAAGAACTCAAAATCAAAGGAAAACGGACGCTTGATAATCATTTGGTAAACCAGGATAAGCAGCGTCTGAAAGAGAAGTATCGAGAAAAGGGATTTCACTTCGTACGGATTAACGAGCGAAAACAGGAAGGCGATCAGGGAATGATTCTGGTGATGGAAGTGGTTGAGGGTCCTCGCGTTTACGTGGAGGAAATAACGATCAACGGGGCGCAGGTGTTTGATGAAGATACCTTGATTGATCTCATGGACAGTGAACCGGGCTGGCTGTTTACCTCCACGTATTACAAACGGAAGACCCTCGAAAAAGACGTCAAGAAATTGAAGCGATACTACCGTCGCCACGGGTACCTTGACGCCGAAGTGGAAATTGAAGATGTTCGGTTCAGCCCCGGGAAGGAATCGGCCTATATAACCCTGCAAGTCGATGAAGGAACTCAGTACATGATTGAGTCCGTGGAGTTCAAAGGGAACTCATTGTTTTCCCGGGATCGTCTTCTGAAGCAGATTGAACTGCGACCCGACGAACCGCTTCAGCTCCGGAAAATGGCACTGGACCGTCGTTCGATCCGGACCCTGTATGGTAAAAATGCGTACATTGACACGGAGGTGGACTGGAACTATGAAGTCATCCCGGACTCGAACCGCGTCCGGCTTATTTTTCAGATTACGGAACATGGAACCACAACGGCCGGTCGTATTGAAATCAAAGGGAATACGAAGACGAAAGATTACGTCATACGGCGTAATATTACCGTGGAGCCTGGCCAGCCGGTGGACCTGACGAAACTACGTGAGTCTCGTCAGAACCTGCGTTCCACCCGGTACTTCAGTAAAGTGCAGGACAAGCGGAACCCGACCGAAAAACCCGGCGTGGAAGATATTACGTATGTGGTGGAAGAGACGTCCACGGGTCGAATCCGGTTCGGTGGAGGGGTTTCATCCGAGGCGGGGATCGTCGGGTTGCTCCAGATCAGTCAGCAGAACTTCGATATCACAAATGTTCCGGAGAGTTTTTCCGAAATCATCGAGGGAACCGGATTTGCGGGCGGGGGGCAGAGTTTGAATATTACGATGCGTCCCGGTGTGGAGCGCTCCAGATATTCGATCGATTTCCGGGAGCCATACCTGTACTCTCAACCTCTGGGCCTGAATGTTGGAGGGTCGATATTTTCACGAGAGTTTGATGATTTTAACGAAGATCGTGCTTCCGCGAACCTCGGGTTGGATTACCGGGAGGAAGATGCGGGATGGACGTATTCGCTCGGTTTGGAGTTTGAGAACATCGAAATAACCGATGTCGAGGAGGGCAGCCCGACGGATATTCGGAACATCGAGGGAAAGTTTGATCTGTATTCGGTGAAGCCGGGTCTCCGGATCGATAAACGGAATAAGAAAATTATTCCGTCCTCGGGATATCTTTTCGAAACCGATTATAAACATACGATCGGCGATTTTGATTTTGGGAAATGGACCGCTGATTTTAAGAAGTTCTTTGAGCTCTATTCCACACCGACGGATGGAGCACATATCCTCTCGCTCCGGGGGCGTCTCGGATACATGGAATCGTTTAACGATAGCCTTGAGACACCCTCTTTTGAACGATTCTACGCCGGGGGATCAAGCACTATTCGGGGATTTGAATTTCGTACCGTGTCTCCGAAAGTACAGGATGTGGAGGTTGGAGGAAATGCTCAATGGATAGCAAATCTGGAATATACGTTTCCTCTTTTTCGGGATCGGGCCGGGGGCCGGTGGCGTGATTACCTTCGCGGGGCCGTATTCGTTGATTCGGGAACGGTGGTGAACGATTATCAAAATTTTGACGAGCGAATTCGAGCCTCGGCCGGCGTTGGCTTGCGGATTCAAATACCGGGCATGGGACCGGTCCCGTTCGCTCTCGATTTCGGGTTTCCGATCAGGGAGGAGCCCCAGGACGACGATCAGGTGATTTCCTTTGATATTCAGGCAGGGTTTTAGTATAACGATCAGTCGTTCCGGAATAGACCTGTTACGACTGTTCTAAATAGCTTTTTTTGGTTGTTCCGTCCTTTCCGCTGTAGTTATCCTCCGCTAATTCTTTTTCGGTTTTAAATAACATCCTGTGCCTCGGTGGGCAGGTATAAAAAAACATCCACTCATATGACGGGGGATGCGCTCATCCCACTCACGGTGATGAAAATGTTTCGTTTTACCAGTGGCGAAGGTATATGAGGAACGAACAATCTTAATCTATTTGTTCTTTGCAATTTTCAGGTAAATTGTGATGAGACGTAAATCTTCCACTGCTTTGCGTGTGTTTTTATCGGTTGTTGTGCTTGGGTTGTTTCTGGGACCAATTCTGTCCGTGTCGGTATTTGCCCAGGAGAAGAGTTCTGAGGATCGTTTGAAGGTGGGGGTCGTGGACGTTCGGGAAGTATACCGTTCCTACAAACGAACCGCGAAATTTTCGAAAAATTTCGTGAAGAAGAAAAAACAAGCAGAGAAGAAGATCAAGTCGCTTTCAAAGAAATTGAAAAAAATCAAGGAAGAGATGGAACAGCTTGAGCCGCTCAGTGATCTCTGGAAGAAAAGGGCCGAAAAATATTACCAGCTTGAATCCAAGCAGAAATTGATGAAAGATCTCTGGAAGAAAGACACCAAAAAATTGCTTGGAAAGACCACGGTGGAAATTTACGATACCATCCGAAAGGTCATCAGGGAGTATGCACGCGAGCACAACTTCGATTTAATTCTAAAAGTCAATCAATCCGATATTAAAAGCAAGAAGATGGAGCGGGTGAATGATCAGATTGCATCCCGCTCGGTTCTGTACTTCAGAAAGAAGATGAATGTGACCGATAAAATAATTGAAATTGTCAACAAGCGCTACCGGGAGAAGAAGAATGGCGATGACTCCACGTCTTCAGCAACCGGTGAATAGGTTGAAATAGAGCACTTTCGCGTTTTAAATTGATTTGTTTGAATACATCGTTTGATTTCAGGATCCGAGGTGAACCGAGGTGAAAAAGACGGTAGGAGAACTTGCGAAACTCGTGGACGGGACCGTTGATGGGGACGAGGACACCACCATCAGCGGTATTGCAGGCATCTGCTCGGCACGGGAAGGCCATATCACGTTTCTATCCAACGGCAAATACCGGAATCAGCTTGACGAAACCGGTGCATCGGCGATCGTGCTGAGTCATGACGACGACGCTCGTCCGGTGATTCCCACGATCCGGGTGGAAAACCCGGATCTCGCGTTCGCACGGATCGCAAATGAGTTTGATCGCCGGGACTCTCATCATTCACCTGGCGTTCATGAAAGTGCCGTTATCTCCGAAGATGCGGAAATCGGGGATGACGTCTCGATCCAGTCCCACGTTACGGTGAAAGACGGTGCCACCATCGGGGAGGGAACGGTCATTATGGCGGGAACGTACGTGGGTCGCAATGTGAATATCGGAGAGGACTGCCGGATTTTTCCGAACGTCAATCTCATGAAGGGAACGGAACTGGGAGACCGGGTTCGGATTCATTCCTCGTCCGTGATTGGTTGCGACGGGTTCGGGTACGTGAAAGACGAGGGGCAGCGAAAAAAAGTTCCGCAGCTTGGCAACGTGGTGGTTGAAGATGAGGTCGAGATCGGATCGTCGGTGACCGTTGACCGGGCCCGGTTTGATGAAACCCGCATTCGGCGCGGGGCAAAAATCGATAATCTTGTTCAGATCGCTCACAACGTGACAGTTGGTGAAAATGCGGTAATCGTTGCTCAGAGCGGTATCGCCGGAAGTTCAAACGTCGGGTCCAACAGCATGCTGGGCGGACAGTCCGGTGTCGCCGGTCACTTGAATGTCGGGGATAACGTCAAGGTGGCCGGTCGAGCCGGAGTAACAAAAGACGTGGAGGACGGTGAAGTGGTGTCTGGATTTCCGGCACAGCCCCGATCAAAATTTAATCGCAAACAGGTTTTAACCAGAAAACTGCCTGCTCTGGCCCGGGAAATCGAAGACCTCAAGCAGCAGGTTACACACCTCAAAGAACAGCTGGATAACGATGAGTCAAAAGCAGAAGACAATCCAGGAGATCGTTGAGTTTGAAGGGGCTGGTTTATTTTCCGGGCAAGACGTAAAACTTCGTTTCATTCCCGCCACTCCCGGAACGGGTATTACCTTCGTTCGGACGGATCTTGACGAAGCCCCGAAAATTAAGGCTTGTCCCGAAAACGCTTCGTCGAAATACCGCCGCACCACGATCAGCAAAGGCGAGGCGGAAGTAGAAACCATCGAACATCTGATGGCGGCAATCGGCGGTCTCGGGATTGATAACCTGGAGATCGAAATTAATGGTTCGGAGGTTCCGTCCGCCGACGGGAGTTCGAAACCGTTCGTGGACCTCCTATCGGACGCCGGGGTGGTCGAACAGGACACGGATCGAGAAGAGTACTCCATTTCCAAGACCGTCAATATTCAGGAGGGAGGAGCCTCGATTACCGTCATTCCGAACGGCCGGAGTATGGAGATTTCCTTTTCGCTAAATTACGATCATCCGGTGATCGGGGCTCAGCACTACACGTCTGAAATTAACGAGGAAACGTTTTCCGAACAGATCGCTCCCGCTCGTACGTTCTGCCTGGAAGACGAAGTCGATTATTTTCTGGACCGAGGTCTCGGTCAGGGAGCAAGCTACGACAACACGCTTGTGGTTGGTGATGAAGGGGTGGTGGAAAATGAGCTGCGGTTTCAGGACGAGTTTGTACGTCACAAGATTCTCGATCTGGTGGGAGACATCACGCTGCTCGGGACGAAATTGAACGCTCATTACGTCGCTGTCCGGTCGGGTCATGAGATCAACCTTCAGCTCGTCAAGAAACTGAACCGGGTCCTCCACGGGGAGGGGCTTGAAGATGAAGAACCACACTCCGCGCTGGATATGCAGGAAATTCTGAACGTGCTTCCTCACCGGTATCCGTTTTTGCTCATTGACCGAGTTCTGGAGCTGGAAGGATATGACCGGGCGATCGGGTTGAAAAATGTGACCTATAATGAACCGTTTTTCCAGGGGCACTTTCCGGAAAAACCGATCATGCCGGGCGTGCTTCAAATTGAAGCCATGGCACAGCTGTCCGGAGCTCTCCTGCTGCGGAAGGCGGAGAACGTGGATAAGCTTGCTTTTCTCATGTCACTGGACAATGTGAAACTTCGAAAAACGGTCGTGCCCGGTGATCAGCTTCGCATTGAAGCGGAGGCGATCAAAGTCAAGAGCCGAACCGGTTTAATTGAGGCGCGTGCAACGGTCAATGACCGGCTCGCCGCGGAGGCAAAGATGAAATTTATGCTGGTGCCAAAAGAATGAATAAGTTTATCGACGCCATGCATAACAACGGCATGGACGTGCCCGAAGATCAGCTCGAGGAGGGGGTCCATCCCAACGCGTACGTTCATCCCGATGCGGAGATCGGGGACGATGTGAAGATTGGTCCGTTCTGTTCGGTCGGGGAGAATGTGACCATCGGCGATGGTTGTGTATTGAAAAATCACGTGACGGTCACCGGTCAAACCACCCTCGGAGAAGAAAATATTCTGTTTCCAAACACCTCCATCGGTACGATTCCCCAGGACCTTTCCTACCGGGGGTGTGATTGTCGCCTCGATATCGGGGACGGAAACGTGTTTCGTGAGTCCGTCACGGTGAATACCGGGACCGAAAAGGATCTCGGGCGCACGGTGATTGGATCGGAAAACATGTTTATGGCCTACAGCCACATCGCCCATGATTGCGTGATCGAGGACCAGGTCGTCATGGCGAACGGCGTGCAGCTTGGCGGACACGTGACCATCGAAGATGGGGTGGTTTTCGGTGGACTGGCCGGTGTTCATCATTTTGTGACCATCGGTCGGTACGCGTTCGTCGGCGGCATGTCCCGGTTAATGAAGGACGTACCTCCTTTCATGATGACCAATGGAGACCCCGCCCAGATTCATTCCCTGAACGGGGAGGGGCTTCGACGGAACGGTTTTTCCGAGGAAACCATTGAACGGCTGAAACAGGCACACCGGAAAATTTTTCGCTCCGATGATCCTCGCATCAAAGTTCTCGATCAGCTTAAAAACCAGGATGATCACCTCCCTGAAGTCCGTGAGCTTATTTCCTTTCTTGAGCAGATGCGCGAATCACCGCAGGGACGGGCCCGGGAAGTGGGTCGGGATTTTTAACGATGTCACTTCAACTTTCGGTCATCGGCGTCGGTCACCTTGGCGAAATTCACGCCCGGATTATTGATGAGCTGTCCCAGGCGGATCTGACGTCCGTGGTGGACGTCGATCAGGAGCGTGCGGAGGAAACGGCTGAAACGTACGGTATCCCTTATCACGATTCCGTCTCGTCGCTACTGGAGTCAGATCCTCCTGACGCCGCCGTCGTTTCCGTGCCGACGGAAGAGCATTATTCGGTGGCCAGGGCGTGTATCGAACGCCGGGTGGCGGTCCTCGTGGAGAAGCCGATGACCCGTTCCATTGAACGGGCGGAGGAACTCGTCGAACTGGCGCAGGAACAGGAAACGATTTTGCAGGTCGGACACGTCGAACGGTATAACCCGGCCGTCGCTCACCTGAAAGATCGACTATCAGATCCCAGGTTTATTGACTGCGAACGGCTGAGCCCCTTTCGTTTTCGATCCGCCGACATCGACGTGGTTCAGGACGTGATGATCCATGACCTGGATATCATGCTGTCCCTTGTTCCCGGTACCCCGGAGTCCGTGGACGCCGCCGGAACGTCCGTCATCACGCCCTTTCCGGATATTGTCAACGCTCGTATTCATTTCAGTGAAGGGTGTGTCGCGAATCTGTCCGCGAGTCGTATTTCCGTAGATTCGGTGCGAAAGCTTCGCGTTTTTTCGCCCAAGGCCTATTTTTCCCTGGACTACAAGAATCAGGAGCTGGAGGTACTGAAAGGATCAGAGCGACTTCAGCAGATATCACTTCAAGAAATCCAGCAGATCCGCCGGAAGGAAGAGCGGGGAGAGCTGGATACCGAATCAATGTTTCAGGAATTCATCGACAGGAACCAGCTTGTATCCGACGAGGAAAAGGAGGTGGAACCATTGAGACGTGAACTCGTCGAGTTCATTGCTTCCGTCGATTCGGGTGAGACCCCGGAGACCAGCGGACAGGACGGGGTGAACGCGTTGAAGCTGGCGCAGGAAATTCGCGACGACCTTTAAATCGCGTTCCCGCCGTTTCTTTTTTGCTCACACGAAGGGGCCAACGGATATGTCTCATCGACTCTTCATGATTGCCGGGGAACAGTCGGGAGACGCCCGGGCGGCGGGTGTGGCAACGGCTTTGTTTGACCAGGATTCTTCCCTGCAGATTCGAGGAGCGGGAGGACGAAAGATGGACGAAGCGGGGGTGGAGCTGGTTCGAGACCTGGCGCGGGAAGGGGTCGTTGGATTATGGGAGGTCATCGGCAAGCTCAACTACTTCGCCGAATCGTATCGTCAGATTCTCAGCGAGATCCGGCAGTATGACCCACACGCCGTCGTCCTGGTAGATTTTCCGGGTTTCAACCTCAAGCTCGCCCGGCAGCTGAAGAAGGAAGGCTTTCGAATCATTTATTACATCAGTCCCCAGGTCTGGGCGTGGCGAAAATACCGGATTCGTACCATCCGCGAGGTGGTGGACCTTATGATCGTTCTGTTTCAGTTTGAACGGGAAATGTATCAGGAGAACAACGTACCGGTTGAATGGGTGGGACATCCGCTCGTGGATGAGATCCAACCACCGTCCGAGAGTGAAACGCCTGCGGCGCTACGGGAGGAATTTAACCTGGACGCCGACGATACGGTGCTTGGCGTGTTACCGGGAAGCCGTGCCAAGGAGTTTCGACGCCATTACCCCCGGATGCGGAAGGCGGTGGAACACGTGCGCACCACCCAACAGGTGGACCGGCTGTTCGTTCCGATCGCCTCGGAACTGAATCGATCCCGCGTCGAATCGTTTGCTCCGTCTTCGTCGTCGGACGTCGAGCAGTGGCTTGACGGACGTGCGAGGGAGGTCATTGATGCTTCGGATGTCATTCTGACCGCCTCCGGCACAACGACGTTGGAAGCGGCGCTTCTGGAGACGCCGATGGTGGTCTGCTACCGGCTCAATCCGATCACGTGGGCGATCGGCCGCGCGCTTGTCCAGACCGACCACGTGGCGATGGTGAATATCGTGGCGGGGGATCGAGTGGTACCGGAATGTATTCAATGGCAGGCCACGGCCGAGCGACTCGCAAAAGAAACCCGGCGTCTTCTGGACCCCGACCACCGGGAGGCGTGTCGAGACCGACTCTCGGACGTACGAGAACGTCTTGGCCCCCCCGGAGCCAGCCGCCGGGCGGCGGAAGTGATTCGTCGGTTTCTGTCGGAAACGTAACAACCAGAGCGGGACTGATTTTAGTTTAGAAATGATCGGGTAAAAGTTCAGTCGTTTTTCAGGAGGGAGAGCGAATTCAGATTTCCGGGAATATCTTACGGAGCATGGCCGTTTATTGTTTGAGAAGCGAGTTTGAAGAATGTTGAATGAGAATCCGTCAGTGATGAACAGCAAAAAGGAAAAAAAATCACAACGAAATATCGATGAGGAGGAGGGAGAGGATCAGAAAGACGACAATTCTTATTCGTTCTACTTTGTTTTGAAATGGGTTGTCGGGCTCCTGGTGGTGGGTCTTCTTGTCTTTCTGTTCGTCTATTTTGATCTGCGCGGGAAGTTCAAAGCATATTTTAAAACCTCCATACAGCCGTGGATTGACCGGCATCCCGTGACGGGCCCCGTGACGTACGTGGGGATTTATATCCTGGCTGTGGTTGCGTTCCTTCCCGGATCCGCTCTGACCATACCGGGCGGGATGCTGTTTGGTCCCCTCCTGGGTACCATTCTGGTTTCTCTGGCGTCCACATCGGGAGCGGCCCTCGCGTTCCTTGTGGCTCGATATGTCGGCAAGAGCTGGGTCGAGGAAAAAGCGGGGGACAAGGTCGACAAACTTCAGGAAGGACTCAAGGAACACGGGTGGAAATTCGTGGCCTTCACCCGTCTTGTTCCTATATTCCCGTTTAATTTGCTGAACTATATGTTTGGCCTGACCCGTATTTCGTTCTGGACCTACGTGGGTGTTTCCTGGGTGGCGATGTTACCGGGGACCTTCGCCTACGTGTATTCGGGGTATGCCCTGAAAGTAGCAACCGCAAGTGGAAAAGGAGTCAAGAAGACCCTGATCATCATTTCCATTGCTGCCGGGATCATGATTCTGGTTTCTCTGATCCCAAACTTGGTGAAAAAAACATCCGCGGAAGACATCGCCCCGGAAGGCGTGGAAGAAGACTGAACATGTTCCTCGATCGTTGATTTTTTGCACATAAATTGCACAGACTTCATCTATCATGAACATCAAGAAGATCGGAAAAGCTGCAGTGGTCGGTGCGCTGGGTAGTCTGGTTATGTTCATTCTTATGACCATTGCTATTCAGACTGGAAATGCGCCCTTCAAAATACCTCCGTCGGCCGCGTTTCTGGTCAAACTCGGATTGCCGGTCAAACCCCTGGCGCTCTTCGTTCATTTCGGGTACGGAGCGTTCTGGTCGGTGGTTCTCGCATTTCTCTTTCGGGAAGATACCGGTGTGATGAACGGGCTTCTCCTGGCCGCAGGACTCTGGGGGTTCATGATGGTTGTTTACAGTCCCATCATCGGCTGGGGATTCTTCGGTTTCGGTGGTTCGGACCTCGCCAAAGATTCAAAACTCTATCTGGAGCCGGGGCCGAAATACCTCATTGCGACCCTTGTGTTACACGTCGTGTACGGGGTCGTTATCGGCTTCGGGAATTCGCTCTGGATTGATTTTGCAAAAGAAAACTAGGAGGCTGCTGAAAAACCCCCGCAACGAGAGCGACGCGACAACGAACCAGATGCTGGGAATGAAATTTATTCAGTTCATCGTCCGTTAAGAGATTGAAGGACGGGAAGCTTCTGACGACTTTTTTTGCAACGGATCGGGTACCATCGTGTACTGGATACGTTGAATTATAAGTTGAAAGGTCATAGCTATGAAATGGCAAATATCCCCAGTCAATTTGCACGAACTGTTCAAATTAAACGAATTCAAAGATCGCGTCTTTTTTCCTGTATTCTATCTAATTCTTATCTTGGGAGGTGTTTTTTTCTCCGGTACCTGCACCGGCCAGCAGAAAAAAAATGGATTTGATCTCAGTTATAGCCGTATTCCTGTTGATAAAATACGTTCGGGAGGTCCGCCGAAAGATGGCATACCTGCATTAACGGACCCCAAAATGGTCTCCGCCGCAAACGTGGCCTATCTGAAGAAGGATGATCTTGTGATCGGAATTGAAATAAAGGGCGAAGCCCGGGCTTATCCGCTCCAAATTCTTGTTCACCATGAAAACGTAAATGATACGGTCGGAGGAGTCCCGGTGGCCGTTACGTACTGACCACTCTGTAATTCCTCGCTGGTCGTGGACCGGCGCATCGGTGGAGAGGTCAGAGAATTCGGTATTAGCGGTCTGCTCTACAAGTCCAATGTTCTTCTTTATGACCGTCAGGAGAATGATTCAAAGGAAAGTCTCTGGACCCAGGTTGGGCTCCGAGCCGTTACCGGACCTGCTGCCCGAAAGAAGTTGACAATGAAACTTCTTCCGTCACAACTTTTATCATGGAAGAAATGGAAAAAACATCATTCTGATACAAAAGTGCTTTCAAGAGAGACGGGATACCAGCGGAACTACAATCGAAATCCTTACAAATCATACTTTTCCTCGAATCGTACCATGTTTCCGGTCAGGCAGAAACATGACGTTGATCGGTATCAGAAAAAAGATATGGTCGTGCTGGTTCGGATAAATGAAACCTGGAAAGCCTATCCGGTGAAGGAGGTAAAAAAAGCCGTGGGAAACACCTCTTCCTTTCAAGATACCGTTTCCGGGCGTACGATTCGTCTCAGGTTGACAGACCAAAAGAATGTCTCGGTGGAATACGCGAATGAAAAGGGTTCACCTCCTGTGTCTTATTTGTTCTGGTTCAGTTTTTCCGCCACATATCCGGAGGTCGACGTTTTCACGGCAGAATAAGCTCCCCTCGCAATTCGCATGTGGTCTTAGCATGACAACGCGAGAAATCCGCATCCTCAGTTCTTCGTGTTGAAGGAATGAA
>CAZSFH010000015.1:0-13010 GCA_964606115.1 uncultured Planctomycetia bacterium
AGACAGCTGAGCGCCGATTTGAGTCCGTCGGTGTGAGGAAGCCGGTGATCATCCGGAACACGCACACGATCGAGGACGAGTTCGGCCGTATCGGATGCACGCATGGAAAACTTCCCGCTAATTTTATTCGCCTGAAATCCGTCCCGGTCGGTTTCCACCAGGAACCCGCCAAATTCCTCGTCCATCTCGTCGGGCAAGCGGGCCCAGATGATGGCAAGGTCCGCAAGCGTGCCGTTCGTGATCCACATTTTCGTGCCGTTCAGAATCCAGTCCTCTCCATCCCGCTCCGCGCTGGTGCGCATCCCGGCCGGGTTCGAGCCGAAGTCGGGTTCGGTGAGGCCGAAGCATCCAATTTTCTCGCCCTTCGCCATGGCGGGAATCCAGTGTTCCCGCTGTTCCTCCGAGCCGAAGGTTCGTATGGGATACATACAGAGGGCTCCCTGGACGGACACGAAACTGCGCAGACCGCTGTCCCCTCGTTCCAGTTCCTGCATGATGAGCCCGTAAGCGACCGAATTCAGATCGGCACATTGGTAGCCGCTGATATTGGCGCCGAGCAGACCCATTTCCGCGAGGTCGGAGATCACGTCGGCGGGAAAGGTTTCGTTGCGGTGGTGTTCTTCTACAATCGGAATGTATTCCGCTTCCACCCATTCCCGGACGCTGTCACGAACCTGGATTTCATCCGTTTCAAGAAGGTTTTCCGTCTGAAAAAAGTCGGTACCCGTGAACGGTTTCGAGCACACTGGAACGTGAATGAATAAAGGAATTAAAGGTCAAACCGGGGCTGTTCTTTCTGATGCCAGGCCTGTTCGACGAGTTGCTCAATTCGATTTGCAAAATCCGCGGACTGGAATGGTTTGGTGATGAAGTCGTCCGCGTTTGATTTTTCTCGCCATTCCTCGTCGCTTTCCGTTGTTTTCTGGGTTGTGGACGTCAGGATCATCACCGGCATATTTGCGGTCTTGGGATGATTTTTGAGCTGATAGCAGAGTTCAAAACCATTTTTTTCTCCCGGCAGATTCACGTCCAGCACGGACACGTCCGGTTTTTCCTCGATGGCCGTGGACATGACGTCATCGGTGGTGGTCGTGCTGATGATCTCGTAGTCCCTGGAGGTGAGCACGGTTTCGATGATCGCTATAATACTTTCATCATCCTCGACCACAAAGATTTTTGGACGGGAAATGGTTGCCCTCCTATGAAAATAATCCTTTTTAAGATGATGACGAAAAGCGATTATAGGAAAAATAATGATACCGATCAAAAATCTTAAAGATTTCAGCACCCCGACCGCCGATTAATACTAATGGTCTCACCGGGGTTTCAATTCGATATCAGAGGAACTTACTCAGTTGCAAAGCGTGATATGAATCAAGCTCGACGTTTTCTTCGACAGGGGAAGCGAATTCTCCCGGACGTCAGCCGGGTACGCCAGTGGAACTGGCATGTCATTCTCACGACCCTCGGCGTTGCTTTGTTCAGCCTGGTCGTGGTTTTGATGCATAAGAAGGTGTATGCGATTCTGATGCACCAGAAGGAGTACCGCGTGCCGATGGACCGGCTGCGCACAGCAAAGCTTGATCCCTGGGCGGACCAGGTCACGCGGAAGGTGCTGAAAGACGTTCACGGTCCACCGGTCAACATCATGAAACAGGACGCACTCGAGGAAATTCAACGACGTTATGAATCAAGCCCGTGGGTTCGCCGCGTGAATCGGGTCGAACGTAGAGGACACGAGAGCGTCAAGGTGAAAGCCGAATTGCGGAGACCGGCAGCGGCCGTCTCCGATCGAAAGGGTCGCTGGTACCTCGTGGACCGGTACGGGGTGCGCCTTCCGGGTACGTACACCTCTCCCCCTTCCTCGTTCGGGACGGTCTTTCGTATCAGTGGTTTTGCGGGTTCCCCGCCGGCTCCGGGAGAGCAGTGGGATGCGCGTCCGGTGCCAGCCGCATCGTCTCTGGCGTATCGTTTGCTCAACAGCGGAATTCACAAGAAGCTTGAGGTTACGCGAATTGAAATTAACGGATCCCGGAACGACTGGGAGAAAGGGCGGGGAGAGCTCGTGTTTCACACCCGGTCCAACGTCCAGGTGGTCTGGGGAAGGGCGGAACGGCAGCGAGGTCCATGGGAACCAGACGCCGCTCGAAAACTGAGAAATCTCCGTCTCGTGCTCCGGGGCGCACCGGATCTCACCGGTCTCGAGCAGGTAAAATTACAGTACGACGATCCGGTCATTTCGTTGAAAAGTCGCCGGTAATAGAAAAAAATAATTGGACCCCCGAGATGGTGGGATGGTTGCTATCATGAATTTTCCTGCGTGGACTGTTTCCGGTAATGGCCACGACTGACTCGAGTTCCGGAATTTCACTGTTACCCGTACCGTCGCCGGCCCTTCTTTCGTTTTACCTGCTCTGGCTGGTGGCGATAAGTGTCTGTCCGCTGATCTATGTTAGTGACACGATCTGGAGCGGGATGATTTCGGTTCCGGCGCTTTCTCACCAGGTCTTTGTTTCCCAGTTGCTGGTGATTGTGCTGGTCTGGCCGCTTTATCTATCGTTTCATACGTTTCCGGAACCCCCGGAAACCTTTGATCTCCAGGTCGAATCCGGGACCGGGCTCACCGTCCTGCGACGAGGCATGTCTTTCCTGGTTCATGCCGTGACGCTGTTTCTCTGTTCCTTTCCCGTGATGGCTGTTGTTCTCCGGTTTTCAGGACGGTCCGTGTCGGATGTGATCCCGGGCCAGGTCCTTCTCGCCTCGCTGGTCATGGGAGTGGGCCTGATCTGGTTGGCGGCCGGATCGCGAAACCGTGAATGGGTTCGAATCTTTTACCTGGTTCTGACCTCGATCACGTTTCTTCCACCGACCTTATACGTGGTACTCAAGCAGACGCAGGGTCGGGAGCCGGAATGGCTTCTTGTCAGTTCTCCGTTAACCGTGCTTTCAGTGAGCTCCGGTGGTTGGTTTGTGTCGCCGTGGATGCTGCAGGCTCTTCTGTTTCTTGTTTTCGCCGTTCTTACCGCTGCGTTATTTCTTTTTTTCAGGATCACTCGAGATGAACGATCGTGATTCCATCGATCGGCATGAGGCAATCGAAGCCCTGTCCCGTGACCACCATGACGCGCTGGTTCAGGCGAAGCGTTTGAAAGACGGAAGCCTCGGCGGGGAATCGGACGACCAGGTGACGGATCGGGACGTGGCCCGCGACTTTTTGTCGTTCTGGGATGCACATGCAAGTCATCATTTTCGCGAGGAAGAGGAGGTGCTTCTTCCCGTATACTCTCGGCATCAACCGCCGACCGAACATAAATTGATTCGGACCATGCTGGATGATCACGCGTGGTTCCGGGACGTTGTAGCGGATCTGCGTTTATTGATGGACCAGGAGGAGTTTGAAGAAGAGTCCTTACGATTGCTCCTGGAAGAAATCGGACGGCGTCTTCAGGAGCATGCGAGAATGGAGGAACGTGAGCTGTTTGAGATGTTACAGGAAACGTTGTCGGAAGAAGATCTGGACGATGTGAAGAAACGGTCGGAGCAGTTCCGTCAGGATCGTCGGCTGGAAGACTGATAGGATTGTTTGAAACCGAGGTTCATGGTAATTTAAATCATTAAGCTTCATTCGAAAGGGTCTTCGACCTTCTCGGCAAAGGAGCTGATGCTCGCCGGAGTTCTTCCGTGTGGGAAGATGCTGGAGAACCGGGTCGTTGCAAGGGGTCGGGTCCTTTCGTCTTAGAAAACACGAACGTGAACTTTCTCTTGAATTAACGGAAAGAACATGACTGATTATATCATCCCAGCGATTTTCATTGTGCTCGTCATTGTGGCGTTCGGCATCCCGTTTTATCTTTACAATCGCCTGATTACACTTCGGGAGCGTGTGGAAAATGCCTGGTCTCAGATCGATGTTCAGCTGAAACGCCGTCACGATCTCATACCGAATCTCGTGGAGACGGCAAAAGGATACATGGAACACGAGCGGGAGACGCTTGAGAATGTGACGAAGGCGCGCCAGCAGGCGGTGGATGCGTCGTCGGTTGAGGATCAGGCCGAGGCGGAGAACATGTTGACCGGGGCGCTTCGCCAGCTGTTCGCGGTGACGGAGAATTATCCGAATCTGAAAGCCGATGACAACATGCAGCAGGTACAGGAGGAGCTGACGAACACGGAGAACAAGATTGGTTTTGCACGTCAGCACTACAATGATACCACAATGCAATATAATCAGACGATCCAAAAGGTGCCCTATAACGTGATTGCAAATATGTTTTCGTTTCAGCAAAAAGATTTCTTTGAAATCGAGGATCCCACCGAACGGGAAGCTCCGGAAGTGGAGTTTTAAATTCGGTTTGAGTATGGTCACCCGCCGAATTTCTCCGTCCCTCCTGCTCCTTTTACCAGTTTTCAGCATTGTTCATTTGGGGTGGAGTTTTAACCTCTGTTATTACCGGGAGGGGATCGAGTGCCATGGACCCGAGCTATGACGTGGAGGAAACTCATCCGGAAACGTTTTATGACATCCAGGAGGAGACTACCTGGACCATCACATTTCTGGTGCTCATCGTCACCCTTCTTTACGTAAGCTTCTTTTTTATTGTCTTTCTTTTGATCGGGTTATTTGTGTACCTCGAGACGGATGGTCTTCTTCAATCTTCTCTATTTGGAAATGTTGGAGCGATTGCGATGGGAGCGGGGGTCGGGGCCGCTATGATTCATGCACTGGTTGCTTACTTTCGTGATTTTGAACGGGATCTGGAAAAGCTCGGCGCTCAGGAAATTGACCCGGACGATCGATATCACCAGGTCTTTGACAATATCATGGAGGAGCTTCGGATTGCCGGGAATCGTTCTAATGTAGAGGGATACGTGCTTCCGTCCAAGTATCGAACCGCTCTATCACTGGGCGGTCGCAAGCGGTCCGCAGTTGTCTTGACGGAAGGAGCGCTCAGTACGCTTGATCGAAGTGAACTTCAGGCGGTCATTGCCCATGAGTTCGCGCACATCTCGTACGGCGATACGGCGGCGAAGACGTTTCTTCAGAATATTGTGTCCTCCCTTGACGCATTGACCGATTTTCTCTCGCAATCCAATCCGGGAAATCGTTCGATGTACGCACTGTCCTTCCGGCGATCGGATGGGGGAGGGGTGATCGCATACGTGCTGTTGCTGATTGTCACGACGATTTATGAAACGATCACGCGAATTCTGAGCATGGCCATTTCGAAACAGAAAGAATGGAGGGCGGACGCAACCGCGGTGGAGTACAGTCGAAATCCGGAGGCACTGGCCTCCGCCCTTTACAAAATTGGTTTTTTCTACGATGAAGCGACGGTAAAAATGCCCAAGTACGTGTCAATGAATCGCCTTTCCCGGCGAAATTACGAGTCGCTTCAGATTGTGCCCGCTCGAGCGGATCGATACCAGGACAGGGGGGGATGGTTCAGTCAGCTCTTTCATACGCATCCCCCCCTTCGGAAACGGATCGAGCGACTACTCGACATGGTCGGTCTCTCGTTCCAGGACCTGGCATCCAGCGTGACAGCTGTGGCTCCGACGGAGGATTATCAGTCCAACCGAATCAAACTTTCGGACGGGACGCCTCTGAAGAACAAGGAATTCTGGGTGGAGCAGGAGGGAAACGTAACCGGTCCCGTTCCGTTTCCCCAGTTATGGGCACTCGGCATGATGGACGGCGATGCGAAGGTGGGGGGTTCCCCGGATGGGCCGATGAAACCGCTCTCCTCGTTACCTTTTTTTGAAAAGCTTCAGAAGCAAACGACCTCCGGAGACGATCAAAGCTGTCCGGACTGTAGCGGTCCCCTTCAGAAGGATCGATACCTGGGAGCTCCCATTGAAGCCTGTCCGGTTTGCGGGGGGGTCGGCACCAGGATCAAACATCTGGCCCGGATTATCTGCAGGTTTCAGAAGGACGAGGACGAGAAGGATGTGCAGATCGATCTCGAGCGGTGTGAGGAAGTTCCTCATCCAACCGAACAACCGAAGGAACAGAAAGAGCTACAGGTCACCTGCCCGGAGTGTGACAATGAATTCAACAAGTCGTTTTATACGGGTCGAACAAGCCTGATCCTGGATGTCTGTTCGCTGTGCGGATATCTTTGGTTTGAACACGAGGAGTTCCAGATCGCCTGTCGCCTTTCAAATTAACGCTGGGATCCCGCTTGCTCCCGCCGTCATCCTAAAAACCGCCGGCTGAGCGTGCCAAAGCTTTTTATTTTGGATTGTCGGCCCTGCACTGACCGATGGGCAATTCATTTGATCCCTCCTTCTTTTTTGTGTTAAAATTCAGAATCCACTTCTTGATTCGAATTGTTCTCAAAATGCGGGCTAGGAGGCTGCTGAAAAAGGGGGGGACGAAAAATTAGAATCCCTTTTCTCCCCCTAAAAACCTGATTTAAATTTACGATTTTCTGAAATTTGGGGGCTTTTCAGCAGCCTCCTAGGGTGTCGAATACGTCGTGAAGTCCCGAACGGAGTGTCTTCTTCAGGCCTGCTCGTAAGAACGGTCTGTGCGGGGTTTTTCCTCTTTTTCGTTTTGTTCGGATCGGGTTTTTTAGAACCGGGATTTTATGAAAATCTGGCGCGGACAAATTTGCCTTCTTCCCCGGTGTGTTACGAGGGCCGTTTTTGTGTTTCCGGTTTTTCTTTTCCTCTTGTTGACCGGGATTGAGGCTGCACTTCTGGCCGGTCCTTCCGGTACCACCTCCAGTGGCGAGGAACGCGGTGATCTGATCGAGGTATCGGTTTTCAGTGATACATCGTCCATCAAGGCGGGCGAGACGTTCTCGATCGTGGTGCGGTTCCAGATGAAGAAAGGATGGCATATCTACTGGAAAAATTCCGGGAACGCCGGGATGCCGACGGACATTCGCGTGAACGGTCCGGACGGTTTTGAGTTCGGAGAGATCCAGTGGCCCCGGCCGATTTTCTTTAAGACGGGTGATATTGTCACGTACGGATACAAAGACCAGGTCCTGCTGTTTGTTCCGGTCACCGTTCCGGCAGCCCTTTCGGAGTCTCCGTTCAGTTTTGAGGTTAAGACGGATTACCTGGCATGCAAGGATCGATGCTATATGATGAACAGCAAGCAAACGATCAAGGTGCCGGGGGACACAGTACCCGACAGGTTGCGGAGCACGGTGGAGAAATATCGTAATGCCGTTCCACGACCGATTGATCCCGGTAAAGAAAAATTTTCGGTATCCTGGACGGAGGAGGGACTGGAGCTTGCGGGACCACGGCCCTCCTCTTCCTCCGATGATATTCAATTTTTTCCGATCTCCGTGTCCGGTGTGGAGCTCGGGACGCCCGATATTTCCTCGAGTGAACAAACGTTTCGATTTCGAATTCCGGTTTCCTGGAATCCCGATAATCATCTTGGGAAGGAACGTCCGGCCGTCCGCGGAGTACTTGCGTTTGGCACCGATCCGCTGGGTCCCGCGTATTCCTTTTCCGTCCCGCTGAAGACGAAACGGTGACGGATGTTCCGGCAACAGAACGAACGGATTTGAAACGCTGGGTCTCCGACTCCAAACGTCGGAGATCCCTCGTTTCGAATCGGTTTTGGGTAGGGCACTGATTGGTCCTTCGAACGATGATCTGTTCACTGATTTCGTGAGGTCTAAATGATGATGAGTAAAAGAGTACCGGTAATATGGATGTTCGCTTTCTGTCTGCTCGCAGGATGTTCTTCGACCGCTGACGACACCAGGGACAAGGGAACGGAATCTGCTCCAGAGCACGCGACCGTTGGAAAAAAAGCCCCGAATTTCACCCTTCCGAATCTCGAGGGGAAGAAGGTATCACTCTATGATTACCTGAACAAAGACGATGTGAAATACGTCGTTCTTGAATGGATGAACCCGGACTGCCCATACTGCACGCGGGTTCATGAGTCGGGGATCGTCGGTGATATGCTCGAGAACGTTCGAAACATGACCGATGGTAAGGTGGTGCATCTGGAAATAAACTCCACTCATTACATGAGTCCGGAGAAAACGAAGAAGTACCTGAAGGAACACGGTATCGAATCCACCGCGCTGATGGATAACAGCGGCAAGGTGGGGAAAACGTATCGAGCAAAAACGACCCCTCACATGTTTGTGATCGATCAGGAGGGAATCATCCGATACGCCGGGGCAATTGATAATGACGTTAAGGGGAAAAAACCTCCCGAAGATACCGTAAATTACGTGGTCAAGGCGATTAAACATCTTGAAAACGGAAAGGACGTTTCGCCGAAAAAAACCAAACCCTATGGTTGTTCGGTGAAGTATCCAAAAAATTAGGAGCACAGGAACACGACCCGGCAGAGGTACGAACCTCTTTCTCTGCCGGGCTATTTTCAATATCGCCTGTCGGGAAAGGGGTTTCCTCTCGAAGCTCATACATCGTGTATTTTTTGACCTTGAATTCAGGACACGTGTAATTACAATAAAGCACGAGTTTTCTTGCGTTCTATATCGTTTCGTCTCAAGGAGATACGTCACAATCGGCCCGTCAGCACGGCCTGATTTTCTCAGCAATGCGCTGACGGCATTGCCTGCGAAATCACGCCGCACTGCCGGACCGATTGTGATCGTACTGACGAAGCGGGGGTTTTTCAGCAGCCTCCTAGTCGATGCCCTGACCGCATCGACTGCGGCGGATTCACACACGTCGTCGGAACTCGTATCGGCGACGTTTCGAGGGTTTTTTAGCAGCCTTGCAGGACGGGTCGACGTATCGTGGCATCCTGGGAAGATATTAAACAATTCGTGTTCAACAGCGACCGGGACCGGGACGTTCCGGAGGGCCTCTGGCAGACCTGTGATGACTGTGACAGCATGGTCTATCAGAAAGAGGTGGAAGGTCGAAACAAGACCTGTCCGGAATGCGACTATCATTTTCCCCTGACCGCTGAGGAACGGATTGAGTTGCTCGTGGACGAAGGAACGTTTGAAGAGTTATGGGGGGACCTGCGGACGGTTGATCCCCTGAATTTTAAAGCTCGAAAAACCTATGAGGACAAACTGGAAGAAGCACAGGAGAAAACGGGACTCCCGGAAGCGATCGTTACCGGGAAAGGAAGCATTCACGGCCATGAGGTAATGTTCGGGGTGACGGATCGGAATTTTATCATGGGATCGATGGGCTCGGTGGTGGGGGAGAAAGTCACACGGTGTTTTGAACGAGCCAAAGAAGAGGATCTTCCGTTTATCATGGTGAGTGGATCGGGAGGAGGGGCGCGAATGTACGAGGGAGCACTCTCTCTGATGCAGATGGCCAAGACCAGCGCGGCCGCGGCTCAGTTTCATGAGGAAGGAAACCTGTTTGTCTCTGTGCTCACCAATGCCACAATGGCCGGTGTGCTTGCGTCTTTTGCGTCTCTGGGAGATATCATCCTGGCCGAGCCGGGTGCATTAATCGGATTTACCGGACCGCGGGTCATCAAGCAGACCATTCAGGAAGAATTGCCGGAAGGGTTTCAGCGATCGGAATTCCTGCTCGAGCATGGATTTCTGGATCGGATCGTACATCGAAAAGATATGAAGGATGAGCTCAGCAAGCTTCTTGATTATACGATTGGACCGATTGAACACGAACAGGAACGGGAAAACTAATGTCTTCAAAACGAACGCTGGACGATCGATACGATTTCCAGACCTCCGAATCCGAGATTTATGAGTTCTGGGAGCAAAAAGGGGCGTTCCGGGCAATGGCCCGTCCGGAACGCGAGACTTTCGTCATCGCCATTCCACCTCCCAACGTGACCGGTGAACTGCACATGGGGCACGCCGTCAACGGGACGCTGCAGGATTTGCTGATCCGCTTCAACCGGATGCAGGGCAAAGAGGCGCTTTGGATTCCGGGCACGGATCATGCCGGAATTGCCACGCAGAACGTGGTGGAGAAACGTATGCGGGAAGAAGGATATTCGATGGACGAAGTGACCCGCGAAGAATTTATCGAACGGGTCTGGGAATGGAAGGATGAGTATGAGGGAAGAATTACCGATCAGCTAAAACGGCTCGGGGCATCGTGTGACTGGTCCCGTCAGCGGTTTACGATGGATCCGGACTACGTCAGGGCCATCAATGAAGCGTTCGTTCGACTGTATGAAAAAGGACTCATCTATCAGGGGAAATACATTATAAACTGGTGCGTGCGCTGTGGAACCAGCCTTTCGGATCTGGAGGTGGAGCGGCGCGAGGTGGATGGACACCTGTGGTACATGCAGTATCCGATCAAGGGCGAAGACGATCACATCACCGTTGCCACGACCCGTCCCGAAACAATGCTCGGGGATACTGCCGTGGCCGTTCATCCGTCCGACGATCGGTACAAAGACCTGCACGGAAAGACGGCCATTCTTCCACTGCAGGACCGCGAAATTCCGATTATCGCCGATTCGTTTGTCGATTCGTCATTCGGTACCGGGGCGGTGAAGGTTACCCCCGCCCACGACGAGAATGATTACGAGTGCGGACGTCGGAATGATCTGGGCGTCATTCAGGTGATCGACGAGGACGGTCGCATGACGGATGAGGCGGGGCAGCCGTTTTCGGGCATGAATCGATTTGAGTGTCGACAGGCCGTGGTGAATGCGCTTGAACAGCAGGAGATTCTTGAGAAAACCGAGGATTATGATTTGAATCAATCCGTCTGCTACCGGTGTGATACGGTCCTTGAGCCATACCTTTCCAACCAGTGGTTTGTTAAGATGGACCCCCTGGCCGAGCCGGCGATTGAATCCGGTGAAGAGGGGGTGCCGCAGTTTGTTCCGGATCGGTGGCAGGACGTTTACATGGACTGGCTGGAAAACACCCGTGACTGGTGTATTTCCCGGCAGCTGTGGTGGGGACACCAGATTCCTATATGGTACTGTCAGCAGTGCGGGGAACACACTGCTTCGGTCGGTCAGCCCGACCGCTGTCAGGAATGCGAGGGCGTTGGATTTGAACAGGAAACCGACGTGCTGGACACCTGGTTCAGTTCCGCGCTCTGGCCGTTCGCCACGCTCGGGTGGCCCGATCAGACGACCGACATGGAAGCGTTTTTTCCCACCGATGTCCTGGTTACGGCCCGCGATATCATCTACCTGTGGGTTGCCCGGATGGTGATCACGAGCCTCGAGTTTCTGAACACCGAACCGTTTGAGGACGTGTACATCAACCCGACCATTCTCAATCCGGAAGGAAAACGCATGAGCAAGTCACTCGGGACGGGGATTGATCCAATTGAATTGATTGAGGAGGTTGGAGCGGACGCGACCCGGTTCGGTCTCGTACACATGACGACCGGCATGCAGGACATTCGGTTCAGCCCGGACAAGATCGAGGACAGTCGCAACCTGGTCACGAAGCTCTGGAACGCGTTTCGCCTGTTTTACGTCAAGCTGGACGAAGACGAAACCATCTCCAGTGAACTCCCTCCGGACGACGAATTGCGAAGTGAGGATCGCTGGATTCTGAGCCGTCACAACCGCTGTTTGGAAGCAATGCTGGAGAACGTCAAGGAGTACCAGTTTTCGGACCTCGCGGACGACTTTTACCACTATTTCTGGGACGAGTTCTGTGACTGGTATCTCGAGTGGACCAAGTCCCGGCTCGAAAGCGACGACGAGGAAGAACGACAGCAGGTCCTCGCGGTGCTGAATCATCTCTTCCGCGACATCTTAAAGATGGTTCATCCAATGATGCCGTTCGTCTCCGAGGAGCTCTGGCAGAAAATTCGGACCGTTCAGGAGGAGCCGATTCAGGAGGCCCTGATCAACGCGGAGTATCCCGCGGTCAGCGAGGACCGGCTGGACGACGAGCTCGAACGGGATATCGAGCTTGTTCAGGAAACGGCCAGCGGGGTTCGATCGGTTCGCAATCAGATGAATATTTCGCCGGGGGAGACACTGGATGTTTGCCTTTCCACGGACGACGAGGAACGAAGTGACCGATTGAGCCGGCACGAATCTTTGCTCAAGCAGGCCGCGAATGTGGGGGACGTGGAGATCGACGCGGACGTTGAAAAACCTCCCCGCTCCGCCGCGTTTGTACGGGAAGGCGTCGAAGGATACGTTCTTCTCGAAGAAGTTCTGGATCCGGAGGAAGAGGTCGAGCGGCTTGAAAAGCAAGTGTCGGATGTTAGCGAACGGCTCGAAAACGTCGAAGAGAAGCTTGACAACGACGAATTCGTGGAAAATGCTCCGGAGGAGGTTGTCCAGCGAGAACGAGATCAGCGGGATGATCTCGTGGATGAACTTCAGAAACTCAAGGAGAATCTCGCCGACTGGAGCGAACAACTGACGGAGGACGTGACGTCGTAGGAATCGGTTTATAACGAACGCTTAGTACGTGAGGACCAGGGTCCAGGCGGTAAAACGGTCCGGTAACTTCACTACCTTCTGAATCCGTTTCTGTTCGTTCAGGTTTTTGACACGCAGCATTTGGAATCCGTTGAACGTTCCCTCCTTATCGACGAATTCGACCCGAAGGTATCCTCTTGCCAGCTGGTCGAGGGCCACACGTTCCGGGAGTGACGTGACCTGATTCTTGAGTTGTTTCCAGGTGTTTTCGTCCGTCGGGTACTGATCCGTCCGTTTCAGCTCAAGAAGAACACGGCCGTTTTGCCGTAATTGTTTCACGGTCACTGTGAAATATTTTTCGTATGCCTCGTTGCGGATAGAGAGGTCCTTTTTGCTGATGCCTCCGAAGAGGCCGGTGTATTCACCCAGCAAATTCCCATAGTCCACGAACAGGGAGGAGATCAGCAAAGCGGCTAGAAGAAAAGCCGAAAAGCCTCCGGCAGCGTACATGAGACGTGTACGATCGATCCGGGCCCGGGAAGGAGAAACGGTTTCTTCCTCAACAATGCGCTCGGTCGTTACCACTCCCTCATCGGGTCGGATCGAAAAGACGGTTTGAACGGCTTCGTCGTCCCGGTATTCAATGCTTCGGAGTGTGGAGTAAATCTCCGAGAGAAGTTCGTTCGGAAACTGGCGTATGAGATGATCAAGA
>CAZSFH010000015.1:13020-15631 GCA_964606115.1 uncultured Planctomycetia bacterium
AATCGAGTAAGCGGGATCTTCCTCAAACGTTTCATGGACCCGGATCGAGGTGGCGGGAGCGAGGATGCTGAACCGATTCCCTTCAATTTCGAGCTCGAAATCGAGGCCCTCCTGAGATGTCTGCTTTACCCAGTCCCGAAGGATCTGATCGAACTCACCGGTGGAGGGGATTGGACCTTCAATCAAGCCTTCCAGTTCGAGGGTTCCCTGAATCGGATCTGTCATGAAACGTTCAATTCAGATGCGTCTGAGGCTGGGAACCATTCATCACCGTTTTCCTTTCGAACCATGACCTGCCGGGAGAGATCACCCTGGTTGACGAGTTGTTCCATTTTCGACGTGGGAAATGGGCCACGTTCGGTATCGCCGTCGATATAGAACCACTGACTGGCGTTATCAGCAGGGTTCGCAGATTGTGACGCTCCGGGCCGGTTCCGTGTTGAGGCAGGGCGATCGTCTGGTTGTTTCTCCGGTCCCTGGGCATCAGGGGTGCGGCGGGTGATTTTTCGCTGTTTCTGATCGGGGTTCTCAAGAGAACGGTTTCCGGCGTCCGACGTGTCGATCCCGAGCTGATCGTCGTGAACGTCCAGGCGCTCTCGAACGTGTTCCTGAAAGGCTTCGTTTTTCATGCGTTCCTGTCGAACCCGTTCCCTCAGGCGGCGGTTTTCCGAACGCATTCGCTGCTTGAACGACTCTTTTTCGTTCAAATCGGAGAGGCAAAGAAGAATAATAAGCCCGATCAGGCCCGTGAGAAATCCAATAAAAAACCAGGCGACCGCGCTTCGCCCTTTTCGGTTTCCGATGAAGGCACAGATAATACCGAAGACGACACCTGCGATGAGTGTGATCATGAGCGCGTCCGATGGACGTTAATCGGGGGATAAAAATGGGTGCGTGATGAGGTTCGTTTGCTGTAAAATTGAATATGAGAACCTCCATGATTCATTCCTCAGGTATTCCGTATGGGAATTTTAAGGATGAAAATAATAAATTACAACAAAGTTATGTGTGAAATGCAGGAGCATACAGGGGTAAAGACTGCCTGTTTTCCATTTGATCCAGCCGAAAAACAACCCGACGAGAAAAAGGTAAGGGAAGCTGACGGCGGATAAATGCATCGCAGCGAAAAGACCTGCACCAATCACGATGGCTTTCGTCGGCCCGACGGAAACCTTAAGCCAGTGTTGGATGAGACCCCGAAAGGCGATTTCCTCAAAGATCGCGGGCTGCACACAGATCAGGAGAATAAGGACCCACGGGGCGGTGCCGCGATCCTTCAACATCTGCGTCATGCTCCGACTTGCGGAGGAGAACTCAAAAAGAAAGGAAAAATATCCGTAGTGGACCAGGAAAATCGGAATCAAGAGGAGAAAGGAAAGGGGAACCCATTTGTTCCACAGCAATGTGACGTCAAGCTGGCGTTTCAGTGAGGACCAGTAAGCGACGGTGAAAATCAGGGTGGTGACGGTCATCAACGCCGTTTCGATTCCGATGATTTCCCCCAGGTAAGCCCGGGGGTCCTGAAAGATCATCAGGCCCAGAATCGCTCCTCCGATCAGGGTTCCGAGATACGCCCAGAACAGGTGAAATACCTGCGGTGAGTCCTCCTGAATCTGCGTGTGTTCCGATTTATATTCCGGAGCGATCGCCGGAAGGGTTTCCTCGGGTGATTTGTACGAACGCGCACAACGAGGGCAGAAGTAATATTTCGGGTTCAGAACCTGTCCACAATTCGGGCATTCCCGCTGAGGGACGGGAGAGCGGGATTGATCGCTGTTGATAAGGTCGCCGTGTTCGTCAGACAACTCTTTTTATCTTAACTTGAAATCGCTCGTTTGTAGCGTTTTTATCAATCTTCAGGCTTCTGTCACGCATTTCTCGCACGATCCTTCAAACCCCCATCATGTATTAGTACAACCGGAATTTCCACTGCATTTCAATCGTTATTACAGGAGTGTGTTTTTGAACAGCACATAAGGATCCACCCCCATCGCTACCTTTTCGGATGAGGTCTACCAATATCATTCGAAACGGATCATAAATGGAGACCACTTTTCAATCGCCTCAAAATCAGACCGGCATGGAGCTCCCGAACATGTATTTTCGTCAGCAATATCACGCGGCTGCACTCGTCCTGTTGCTGGGAATTCTTTACGGCGGAATGTATCTTCCGGGAATGACGGAGGGAGCCTGGGGGGGGGGTGAGCACTCCTGTCTGGCTGTGGGCGAGCGTGGGGGCGGCCGTTTTTCATCAGCTATATGTCTGGTTCTTCTGGAGGCTTGAACTCTGTTACGGTACCCTTAGCCGTATCTTTGGATCTGGTGCATTCAAACGATACGCAACCGGGTTTGTTCTATTGCTTTTGAGTCGACCGGTGTGTGTGGTGATTCTGGCTTTGGCCAACAGGGGAACACTGGGGTTTCCAGGATGGCTTTCCAGGAGCCTGGCCCTGTTCTTTACCGTTCTTTTCGGATGGACCCTGTTTTCCGTGGCACGGTATTTCTCATTTTACCGGGCCATCGGTGCCGATCACTTTGATGAAAGCCTGCGGGAGCGAGGACTCGTTCGCCGGGGTGTTTTTCGCTATATACCCAACGCGATGTATTCGAT
>CAZSFH010000015.1:15641-23073 GCA_964606115.1 uncultured Planctomycetia bacterium
GACGGTTGAGAAGCCCGACATGAAAGTGATTTACGGGGGACAGGAGCTGGAGAATGCTTGACGGCCATCGGTCCGTAGTTGGCAGGGAGGCCCCATCAGGTTCTGGCCGTAACCACCTTGTCCCTTCCTTCATTTTTCGCGGTGTAAAGGGCATCGTCCGCTCGCGCAATCAGTTCCTGTGGAGATTCGTCGCCGCTTCCTACCGATGTCAGACCGATGCTACAGGAAATTTGAAACGACGTGTTGTCGTGTTCGAACGTCATTGAATGGATCAGTTCTCGTACTCGCTCGGCGATCTCAAGAGCCTGCTCAAGTTTTGTTTTCGGTAGAAGTACGACGAATTCCTCTCCTCCGTATCGGCCGGCGATGTCGACGCTCCGGATGTTGTCCCTGAGGCATTGACCAATTCGTTCGAGCACTCGATCGCCGGTGAGGTGCCCATACCGATCATTCACTTTCTTGAAGTGATCGAGATCAAGAAGCATGAGGCAGAAGGTGGCGCCGTAGCGTTCCGAGCGATTCAATTCTTCTTCAAGGTGATTCATGAATAACACCCGGTTCATGAGGCCGGTTAATTTGTCGTGCGTGGCAATATGTTCGAGTCGTTTTCGGTTCTTCACCTGAGTGGTGATGTCTTCGAAGGAGATCGCGCCCTGATCACTGGGTAGTGGAAAGATTCGCAGGTTCCAGATTCGTTCTTTTAACCTGGGCGCGGATGAACGATATTCCTCTACTTCCACAGATTTACCTGAGTTGAGGACCGTTTCGATCTGTTCCGTCAGTCCATTTTCATTTGCATTCGGAAGGAGATCGGAGATCAGGTAGCCCTGCATTTTCTTCGTGCTCAGGTTAAATTTTTGTTTGGCCGAAGGGTTCATATTCAGAATTTCGAAGGCCGGCTGCTCCTCGTCGGCTCGGGTGAAGGTAATCAGACCGATGGGAATATTGTTCACGACTTCCGCGAGCTGGCTGGATCTTTGTTCCGACAGCTTTCGATCCGTGATGTCGATATGAATGACCAGATAGTACATTGATTGTTCGAACCTGAAGGAGGACAGACGGAGGAGAAACCAGCGCTGTTGCTTTCTGGTGTGGCACGGATATTCCAGGGTGAACTGTTCACTGGGGTTTTCCATAACTTTTTTTAGTCCCCGGGCGGCTTTCTGGGCGTATTCGTCGTTACTGTTCTGACAGATGTTTAGATAGTTGGTCCCGACGCTCTGATAGGTGTCCGGCAGTTCGTTCTTCTCTCCGAATTGTTTCCAGGCTTCGTTCGTCTGGAGGATAACACCACTCGCGTCGAGGAGTGCCATGTTGAACGGAAACGAATCCAGAATGTTGCTTGATAAAGCCCTGTTGATTTTCATTGGAATCGAGCGGATGAAAAACGAGAACATGAGTAACGATTTATTGTAGCATGTGATTTGGAAATTGAAAAATTTTTTGGCATTTTATTTAAAAATGATCCTTTGACGGTGTTTCTGTCATGCTTCTGGATCTGCTTCATTGCTATTTTTTAACGTTTCTGTTACAAAATAAAAGAATTGATTTGAGCGGTAGCAAACCCGCGGAGTTATCGTCAGAAACCCGGTCATTCAAATATCGAATAGGATGGGGGTACACAACACATGTCGACAGACACCAAACACATCTTTGTCACCGGCGGGGTCGTATCCTCGCTCGGGAAGGGGCTTACCTCGGCCGCGATCGGCCGTCTGCTTGAATCGTGCGGACTAACCGTGAATATTCAGAAACTGGATCCCTACATTAACGTGGATCCGGGCACCATGAATCCGTTTGAACACGGAGAGGTGTTTGTCACGGAGGATGGCAGTGAGACGGATCTGGATCTCGGACATTATGAGCGGTTCACCGATTGCCGAATTTCCGAGCACTCGAACTACACCACCGGGACGATTTATAATTCCGTTATCGAAAAGGAACGGAAGGGGGAATATCTCGGTCAGACGGTTCAGGTTATTCCTCACATCACCGATGAGATCAAAGAAGCGATTCACGCGCTGGATGAGCCGGAAGTGGACGTGGTGATTAATGAAATTGGTGGAACGGTGGGGGATATAGAAGGATTACCCTTTCTGGAAGCGATCCGTCAGCTCGGCATGGACGATTCGCCCGAGCGCTGTATGTATATTCACCTGACCCTCCTTCCGTATCTGAAGCCTTCCAATGAGATTAAAACGAAGCCGACTCAGCACAGCGTTGGAAAACTGCGGGAGATCGGGATCCAGCCGGACATGGTCATCTGCCGGACGGAACGAAAGATCAACGAGAGTATACGAAAAAAGATTAGCCTTTTCTGTAACGTCGAAGAACGAGCGGTCATCGAAGAGCTGGACGTCGAGGACACGGTCTATGAAGTACCGCTGATGCTGGAAGAACAGAATATCGTTGATATTATTCAGGATTGTCTGAACCTGAAGATGGAGGAACCGGAGATGGCCGACTGGCGGGACATGGTGGAATCCATCAAGCATCCGCAGTCG
The DNA here is from genome assembly GCA_964606115.1 of uncultured Planctomycetia bacterium. Taxonomy (GTDB): domain Bacteria; phylum Planctomycetota; class MHYJ01; order CAYXQY01; family CAYXQY01; genus CAYXQY01. The sequence goes on from CAZSFH010000015.1 coordinate 18,146, forward strand.
GAGGTGACAATCGCAATGGTCGGGAAATACCTGGACATTGAAGATGCGTACAAGTCGATTTTCGAAGCACTTACGCACGGGGGAATCTCGGATCGAATACAGGTGAACGTAAAAAAGGTGAAGGCGAAGGAAATCAAGAAGGACGGGGTGGAAGAGCACCTGGGTACCGTAGACGGTTTGCTGGTTCCGGGAGGATTTGGAACCCGGGGGACCGAAGGAAAGCTTCAGGCGGTGCGGTATGCCCGGGAGCAGGAACTTCCGTTTCTTGGGTTATGCCTTGGCATGCAGATGGCGGTGATTGAGTTTGCCCGGAACGTATGTGGTCTCGAGGAGGCTCATAGTACGGAATTTGACGAAGAGACCCCTCACCCGGTTATCGACCTGATGGAGGAGCAAAAAAAGGTCAGCAAAATGGGAGGAACCATGCGACTCGGGTCCTACGAATGCCATCTCGTCGACGATTCCACCGTCCGGGAGGAGTACGGTCGGGACGAGATCTATGAACGCCACCGGCATCGCTATGAGTTTAACAATGAATATCAGGCGATTCTCGCCGAGCATGGGATGAAGTTCTGTGGTATTCACCCGGAATCAAATCTGGTGGAGGTGGTGGAGCTGAACGAACACCCATGGTTCGTCGCCGTTCAGTATCACCCCGAATTCCAGTCAAAACCGATGGATCCTCATCCGCTGTTTACCGGTTTTGTCCGGGCGGCGGAGGAGTACGCCCGATCCACACGAACTCTTGCTTACTCGAATTGAGTTTGAGTTACGGTCACATTTGCTATGTCCGAACAGGAACAAACCGCCAGTGAGAACGACGAACAGGATGAGCGTGATGAAGCAAATACGGATGAAACGGGATCCCGTGATGAGGAGCCTGACAAGTCCGTCGACGAGGAGTGGAAAGAACAGGCTCGAAAAGAAAAAGAGAAGCTCAGAGAAAAAGCGAAGAAAAAACAGCAACAGGGAGAAGGTCCTCAGGAGGCCATGCCGGAAGCCAGTTTCTCCACCATCGTCGGCGGAATGGGCGTGCAAACGGCCATGGCGCTCGGTCAGGTGGAGAATCCGGCGACGGGGCAAACGGAGGTTGATCTGCAGCAGGCCCGTCACCTGATTGACAGCCTGAAGGTGCTGCAGGAAAAAACGGAGGGAAATCTGACCCGTCAGGAAAAACAGCACCTGGAATCCCTGCTTAAAGAACTTCAGATGCAATTTGTACAGGTGGCAAAACAACAGGAAGATGACGGCGACACCCCGTCCGGTGAAACGGACTCGACCTCGGATTCGGGAGCGGGTGCTTCCGGCGGCGGGACCGGAGAAGGCGGAAATATTTACACGCCCTGATCCCGGCTCAACTCCCCGCCAGTAACGTTTCGACCTTGCGGAGGTAAAAGCGAACCGGGCGTAGTTTCCGTTCTTTTTCCTTTCCTTCTACGGATCTGGGCTTCACGTCGAGGACATGGTTCCACTCGCTGCGTGCCCTGCTCCGATAACCGAGGGTTTCGTGCAGATCCGCAAACGCTTTTCGAATTGAAACGGCCTGCTGTCGCTCCCCGGGCGGTCGATTCCGTCCCACCTGAATGGCTTTCCGGTATCGATCGAGAGCAAGGTGAAGGACTTCCTTCATGGAACGGACCGTTTTGTTTTGCCGGCGGATTTGTGCGCATGCCCACGCTTCAAGACTCAATCCTTCCCGGTAGAGAAAAATCATGTTGTTCGGGATGCGCTCATTCAGTCGCCGGAATATTTCGGCGGATTGCAGGTACCGACCGTTCATAAAATGTTCGTATCCGGTCAGATTGGACAGGACCCACGGAGTTTCTTCCAGTCCATCGAGTCCTTCCTCGTGAAAACTGCGTACCTCGATCTGTTCGTCCTCCCGCCGGTAGGATCCTCCCAGCAGAATTTCGATCGTGTCCCATTCCGGTTGATCGAGGATGGACGCGTCCTCGTCAATTCGGGCTCGCCGTTTCAGAACGAGTTTTCGACGTTGTTTCTCGTCCGTTACGGATCGGGCGAACGACGAACCGGGTAGAAGGGGGCGGATTTCATCGACGGATACGTTGCTGGACGTGTAACGTCGCAGACCGTAAAAGCTGCCGCCATCGAACGTGCGTCCTCCCAGCTGGAGCTGATCACTGACCGACGACAGATAATTCCGGTTGAGTTCTTTTATTTTCTCCGGGTTCGACGCGATTTGGAAGGCCCGGTGGATCTGCTCGAAGGCCCCGGAGGAACGACGTCCATTCGGGTCCTGAGTCGGCTGCATCAGTTCCGAAAGTGTTTGATAGGCCTTCTGAATTTTCTGTTCCGGAGCTCCCATTCGAATGCCCAGGATCTCATGGGAGCGGCGTACGGCGGGAGAAATAAACTTGTGATGTTCCAGACGACCCGGGCATGAATCAAGTTGCTTGTTTGCCATGGTGCCGTATAACTCACGGGGTCGAGTACTCTCGGCAATGCGCCGAGGGCATTATCTTCGGCGGACTCGCGCCCCTCGTCGTAACTCGTTTCGCGGACGTTTTCAGAATTTTTCAGCAGTGCTCCGGTAAAGGGCTACCGTCTCGAGTTTGAGCCATGTATTTTAATTTGAATCTTCCTGAATTTCATCGTCCATGGTTCCGAATAACTGCTTCTCGAACAATTTTGACGCCGGAGTTCTGAGGAGATAGGTCAATCCGACGTAGAGTACAGCTCCCGCGCCCACGGCCCCGCCGACCTGAAGAATACGGGAGAACGCTTTCTGAACGAATGAGGCGTTTTCGGAAAGGGGAATGGTATTGATCGTAAGAAAAACGCCCAGCCCCATAACGCCGGCTACGGCCGAGCACCGGACGAACGATCCTGCGAGCGCGGAGATGCTTAGGGTTCCATATCGAGTCCGATAGATTCCGATCAGAAAAAGAATGTTCGCGAATGACGTAATACTCGTGCTCAGTGCGATACCGGTTTCACGGTGGCCCATCAAAATGACAAGCGATATGTTGAGAAAAAAGTTAAGCAAGACCATGCCCATGGCGACGAAAGCGGGGGTTTTGGTGTCCTCGATAGCATAAAACGCTCGGGTCATCACGTGATAAACGCAGAATGCCCAGACGCCCGCGGCGTAATAAAGAAGGACGGACGCAGTTCGAATGGTTTCCTCTTCTCCGAATGCACCGTACTGGTAAAGCAATCGAACCGCCGGCTGCGAGAGAACGGCCAGACCGATGCTGGAGGGGACGGCGAGAAACAAGGTCATGCGCAGGCCCTTTTGAATTTGAGCCCCGAGTGTCTCGTAATTCTCCCGGGCCGCGTGAGTTGAAAAGTGCGGGAACGCCGCCGTGGAAATGGCGATACCGATCAGGGCGAACGGAACCTGCATGATTCGGTTGCCGTACCACAGGGACGCGATGGCCCCATCCCCCGGGACCAGCGTTTTGGCGATGATCGAATCGACGAAGAGATTGATCTGAACCACCGCAAGTCCGACGATGGAAGGCCCCAGGAGCTTGAGGATCCGTTGAAGTCCGGGGTGGTCCCATCGGAGTTCAAACCGGTATCGAAATCCCCGGCTGGCGAGCGGAGGAATCTGTAGAAGAAACTGAAAAAGTCCTCCGACCAGAACACCTCCGGCCAGGAAGAAGATCAGGTGGGCGGGAGATGCATCTCCTTGCCGGTAACTGAAGTGTAACCAGCAGAGAATCGAAACCAGGACCACGTTCATCAGAACCGGGGCGGCGGCCGGGGCCGCGAAATGTTTGTGAGCGTTTAACAGGCCGCCGAGTACGGCTACCAGGCAGATCATCATCATGTACGGAAACATGATGCGGAACAGCCGGGAGAACAGTTCCAGCCAGGTCGCCGACCCGGTGCCGTGAAACAGATCCGGGATCACGTAACTGAACGCGACCCCGATGAGAACAAGGACGGCGAGAAGCAGGGTGAGAATGGAGAGGAGGATGGATCCGAACCGGTTTCGCTCCTTCGTGGTCCGGTTCTCGAGGTAATCCGTGTAGACGGGGATGAACACGGCACTGAGAGCACCTTCCCCGAACAATTTTCGAAACAAATTCGGAATCTGGTAGGCGAAGACAAACGCGTCCGCAACCATGGAGAGCTCAAACAGGGAGGCGAACAGGGCTTCCCGGAAAAGGCCGAGAACCCGGCTCAGAAAGGTCAGTCCCGAAATGACGCCCGCACTTTTCAGAACGGAATCCTTCTGGTCGGAATCGGATGCGTCCCGGGATGTGGCATTGTCCGGCTGTTGTTCGTTCACCGGATGCGGCTGAAAATCGATGTTTGAAACTCCCCCCCCCGTTCAGCATGCAAGCGTGAGAAATCGGTATCCCCCTTTCTCCGCAAGCGGATCGGATGCAGAGAATTTCGGACAATATGCCCCGGAAGAGGGTTTTTGAGGGGAAGTGACACCAGGAACGTGCCGTTTCGCGTGACAGCGCGAGATAAACGCGAGTTCATCGAAAAAAAGAGGCCGAGAGCGGGCAATTCTCGCGTTGTCATAGCAGGGAAGGTCTACTCATGGGCGGTGTTGCCGTTGGCCTGGTCCTCGGTCAAAAAGGATTGTCCGGTTTTCATCAAGTTGATAAACTCTTCTTCATCCCGATTTGAAACCACTTCCTGAACTTCGTTCAGGGCCGTTTCAAGTTCTTCAAGCGCGGTGGTGTTGTATTCGTTCAGGGCCTGAATCTCGTAGTAGAGGTGAGGGTTCTCCCGCGTGACGTCGCGTGCGACCTGAAATTGTCCGGAAAATGTGGTGCTGGCCATTTCCCGGAGCTGATCGATGGAAAACTCACTGTTCGCGAGGGTCACGGAGAACAGAATATTCACCGCGTGGGAGAGCCCGAGCACGTAAGCGATGACCCGATCATGTGTTTCCAGTTCCATGTCCACCAGGCGCGCCATGGTTCCGCGGAACACGTTCTTAG
>CAZSFH010000016.1:0-9867 GCA_964606115.1 uncultured Planctomycetia bacterium
TAGCCAATTGAGCTACGCCCGCGTCGCGTGTGTGCTTGCTGGGTTTTGTACCGGGAAGTGGAAGCCCATTGCACGTATTGAAACTACGATTTTATCAGGGTTCGAGGGAGCATGCAAGACTTCACATGACCTCGGGGAGAATCAAAACACCTCGGCGTTGAACGGGGACCGGCCGCGATCCAGCGGTCCCTGAAGCGGGGCCGTTTGGCTCAACGCTTGCGGTTGAGCGTGTAATATCCCGTTTTATTGGTCAGGGATTGTCCCTTGCTGGACGGGACGTCCACGTGAATGTCATAAACTTTCTCAGCCGGAAGCTGTTTCAGCGCCAGATCCACGGTTCGATCATCGACCACGTTGATGGAGCGGATTTCGACCCCGGTGGTGTTGATCGGATCCGATCCGTACTCCTGGTGGTAATGGTAGTTCCAGTACCGGAGGTCGTACGCGTCTTTTTGTTGAGCCGCTGTCCGGTTGATTGGCTGCGTGAATTTGATGCGAAATCCGTTCGGTCTTAAACGGATGGTTTCAAGCGCGTAAAGGGGTGTTTCCCCGTCGTAGGAAATACGCTGCAGCCCGTACGGTTTTGATCCTTTACTGCTCCATCCCCGGCTCGTCTGGCCGACCCACAGGTTGTCGTCCGGACCGAAAATGGTCCGGGTAATCCCGCACTGGAGGTGATCGATGAAGTTGAAGACGACGCCCTGGTGCCGGCCGTGAACGCGCTCGAGGTCGATTCGCATGATGTTGGAATTGGTTTGATCGCCGATGAAGATCTGATCGTCAAAAGGGCCGAAATCGACTTTTTTCGTGTCAAATGCCGGCGAACCGGGTGAGTTGGCGAGCCGGTACGGAATCCAGAGGTTCGGTCTCGTTCGGAGTTGTTCAAACACCGATTTGTCGACCCCGCGAATATTTTTATCCTCGAACCCCGGATAATTGACGAGGGATCCGGGGTGTCCGTAAAACCGGCCGGGTTTGATGTTGAACAGGGCGGAAGTGGCCACCCAGTCGCCCTGGCTGTCGATCAAAAACAGTTCCTGGTCCGGGCTCATCGCCATGCTGGCCGGGGACCGAAGCCCGTAAGCGTACGTGCTGAGTTCTCCGTCCGGGGTAATTTTTACGAGGGTGCCGCGGTGTCGGGTGGAGCGTGACATGACGCCCGGAACGACACCGGGAGCGAGGTGGGCAAGGTTCAAAGCCACGTAAAAGTTGCCCCGGGCGTCCCGAACCGGTCCAAACGCGAACTCGTGGTAATCGCCGGTATATCCCCAGTCATCGGTGATCGTGTTGTATTCTTCCGCACGGTCGTCTCCGTCGGTGTCCACGAGCTCGGTGAGTTCCGGTTTCTGCGCGACGTAAATTTTCTCACCGTTCCCCGGGATCGAAACGCCGAGAGCCGCCTGAAGCCCGTCGGCGAACCGGGTCCATTCTCCGTCCCGGTAAATCCAGACCTCACCGTACCGCGTTGTAAGATAAAGGTCGCCGTCCGAGTCGAATTCGAGACCTCCGACTTCCAGTGTGATCTCTTTCGGAATTTCAATGGTTTCGACGGAGTAGCCGGGAGGGAGGGTCTCCGGCTCCGATTCGGCACGGGGTAGAGGAACCCCGAGACAGACGATGACAAACAGGATCAGGCTGTTTCGTTGAACGGTTTTCATTCGATTGGTTGTTAATAGATGTCGAAGAAACGATAAATCAGGATAAATTAACGCCAATTGGGATGCAATCATGACGGTTGTTTCGTTGAAAATGTACCGGGATCGAATATAGCATAACAGGATATCATCTGAAAAGAGGAGAGTGCTCAGCAAGCGCTCCCCGAAGAGCCGGACCAAACGAAACTCCATCGTTTTACGAGGTTTTCAGGGTCGAAGGACGAATCGCTCGCTGAGCCCTCAACGTGTGTTGACATCCTCCAGAATCGGACGCCGAGTGCTCTCTTTTCAGAGGAGGTCGAACAAGATCACGCCTTACTGATTCTGTCTTCTCGACGGTTTCTGCCGCATGTGATGGAAGAACCCGTGTTGATTGAAACCGTTTCGAACCCGTTTCGACATTGATTTGAAGGAACCGCCATGAGCAAGAATGATATTACGCTGACCTGGCTGGGCCACTCGACGATACATATCGAGACGCCGGAAGGCAAGCAGATTCTGATCGATCCCTGGATCGATGAAAACCCCGGTTTTCCCGAAGATGCGTCGAAACCCGACCGGCTCGACGGAATGGTGCTCAGTCACGGACACTTCGACCACGCCGACGACGCTGTTGAGCTGGCAAATGAATTTCAGCCGCAGGTCGTCGCAATCTTTGAAGTAGCCACGTGGCTCGAAAACAATGGTGCGGAAAACGTGGTCCCGATGAACGAAGGCGGAACCTTTCGTTCCGAGGAACTTGAGGTGGATTTCACGGCGGTGCACGCCCAGCACAGTTCCTGCGTCGTCCATGAGGACGGTTCACTCGGTCCGGGAGGCGACCCGCTCGGTTGGGTCATCGACTTCTCCAGCGGCAAGACCGTGTACTTCACCGGGGACACGAACGTGTTCGGGGACATGGAGTTAATTAGCAATCTCTATGAACCGGATTTGGCCGTTCTTCCGATTGGAGACCATTTCACGATGGGGCCCCGTGAAGCGGCAAAGGCCATCGAATTGATCGACGTGGACCGGGTTGTTCCCGTGCATTACGGAACGTTTCCCGTACTGACCGGCACCCCCGACGCGCTGAAAGCCGAGCTGGATTCCGAGCGGGCCGAGACGGTTGAAGACGTGGATCCTGGAGAGCCGGTGACCCTGTGAGAAAAACTCGAATCATCGCGACCATCGGACCGGCCTGTTCGGATCGGGACACCCTCGAGGAGATAATTGAGGCGGGGGCGGATGGATTCCGCCTCAATTATTCCCACGGCACGCAGGAATCGCGTCAATCTCTTATTACGGAAGCCCGGGCCGCCATTGAAGCGTCCGATCGAGAAATTGCGCTTATTCAGGATCTGACCGGTCCGCGGATTCGAACCGCCCAGGTGGAGGGAAGCGGCGAAATTGAACTCGAAACGGGCCAATCCATTATCCTGGAGGCGGGGGATCACACCTGTACGGTTGAGCGAATTGGCATTCAGCCGGCGAGAGCTTTTCAGGACATCCGTCAAGGGGACCGGGTTTTTATTGACGAAGGCATGATCCAGATCAAGGCGGAGTCGATCGAGGAGAAGCGGATCGAAGGGACGGTCGTCCGGGGCGGCACCCTCTCGTCTAACAAGGGGGTCAACCTACCCGATTCAAAACTCTCCAGCCTCCCCGCGCTGACACGAAAGGATCGGAAGGATCTCGAGGAGGCGAGCGAAGTTGGCTTCGATGCCGTGATGCAGTCGTTCGTTCGTCGCGAGGAGGATGTACTGGGACTGCGGGATTGCCTGGAAGACTGGGACAGCGATCCGCTCGTCATCGCGAAGATCGAGACCGCCGAAGTGCTCGATCACCTCGAGGAACTGGCCCGTCAGGTAGATTATCTGCTCGTCGCGCGCGGGGACCTCGGTGCGGAGATTCATCTTGAGAAGGTTCCCGGCACGCAGAAACGAATCGTTGAAATCGCTCACCGGTATGACGCGGGGGTCATCACCGCCACGCAGATGCTGGAAAGCATGATTGAACGTCCGATGCCCACACGGGCGGAGGTCAGTGACGTTTCCAATGCGATCCTGGAGGGAACGGGCGCCGTCATGTTGTCCGGTGAAACGGCCGCCGGGAACCATCCGGTGAAGACGGTGGAGTGCATGGATCGGATCGCTCGAACGACCGAGGAAGACCTGTTTCCGTTCGGCTCCGAACGATTTGAGATCATGAGCGGCTGGCGACCGTATCTGCGGGCCAGCGTTAAAGGCGGATTAAGTATGGCCCGGGAGCTTCACGCCGACGCGATCGGGGTTTTCACGAGGTCCGGTACGACCGCTCTTCTCACCGCACAGCACAGGCCCCGGGCGGACATCCTGGCGTTTTCGGCCAGGGCCCCGTTGAGACGGCAGTTGAATCTCTGCTGGGGCGTGACGCCGATTCCCTTTACGTATCCGGACCGCCTGGAAAAGATGTTTCAGCGGGCGATGGAGAAGGCGGTCGAACTCGGGTACCTGTCGGAAGGGGACGTCATCGTGTTTATCGCAGGAACACAACGGGCCGTGGAGTCCGAAAACCTGGTCACCGTTCGAGAAGTCTGACGAATTGCTGGTTCGGGAACGTTGATTTCGACAAGATGCCCCCGACAGGCGTAACGTTCTTCAAAATTGCCTCTCTTCAATTACGATCGATGCTGCCATGTCACAGGATACCGGAGATCAATTTGGTCGACTGTTTGATCGTCAGAAACGCGTTCAATTCTGGCTCGTCGCCCTGGTCATCGGGGTGACCGTCGGGTTTATACTGAAATCGTATCTCGAAGGCCCCTCGACCTCCGCTGAGCCGGACGAGGAACGCATCCGCAGGCAGCAGGAGCTCATCGAGGAAGGAAAATCCTTCCGGAAGAAATCAAAAATCTTTAACCGGGTGGCGAAATTCGTCCACCCGTCGGTGGTCAATATCAGCACAAAGGCCCCGCAGTACGACATCTGGGGGATTCCGCGAAACCGGGAGAACGAGGGAACGGGTGTGATTATTGATAAGGACGGTTACGTGCTGACGAACTATCACGTGGTCAAGGGTAAAAATGCGAGGATTCAGGTTACGCTCGCGGATGACCGCGTATTTCGCGGAAAACGTGTGGGATATGACAGGCTCCTGGATCTCGCGCTTGTCAAGATCGACGCTAAAAATTTGACGCCCGCAATTCTTGGAGACAGTTCCGAGTTAAAGGTCGGGGAGTGGGTGATGGCCGTCGGGAGCCCGTTCGGTCTCAGTCAATCGGTCACCACCGGAATTATCAGTGCACTGGACCGTGGAAAAGGGAATCTTCCGTCGACCGGCGAAGGCTACGTGCAGACCGACGCTTCGATCAATCCCGGCAACAGCGGTGGTCCGCTGGTAAACCTGAAAGGAGAAGTGGTGGGGATCAACACCATGATCATGTCGAAGAGCGGAGGGAGTCAGGGCGTCGGGTTCGCGATTCCGATGAACACCGCCAAGAAAACGGTCAGCCGGATGCGCCGAGAAGGCGTCGTTCGATGGGGGTACCTGGGCGTACAGGTGGCCGACCTTGACCGGAGCGGACTTCCCATGATTCGCCGGTTTATTCAGGAGAATTTTCACGCGAAGATACGGTCGAAGGACGAACTGCTGAAAGCGTTGAGAATGGAGCGAGCACGAGGGGTGCTGGTTCTGGACGTCACGAAGTCCGCTCGGCCGACCCCCGCCCAGCGTGCGGGGTTGCAGAGCCTCGACGTCATACTGACGTTTGACGGGAAGAAGGTGAAAAGCGCGGACTGGTTGCGGACGTCCGTGTTGAAGGAGAAACCCGGTTCCACCGTGAACATGACGATTCTTCGCAAGGGGGAGAAGAAGACCCTGCGAGCGACCATCGGGGTTCGTCGATGATCGAAAACAGTAACGTGATCGTAAGAGATATTGATTTACGGTCCGGAGCTCTCCGGGACCATTTCCGACGATCCAGGATTCCGGAGCATTCCAGATAATTCATCCCCTTCCGGGACGTCCTTCTTTTTTCGAGGTCATCCGGGTGTTTCGCTAAACGATTGATAATACTCCATTTTTTCACTAATATAACTACTCACTCTGTAAATCTTATGGTACATTTCCGAGACCTGTCTTTATGTCACTCCAGCAGCAGATTGAAGAGGACCTGAAAAACGCCATGAAGGAGGGTGATAAGGAGACCCTTCGGACCCTGCGGATGGTGAAAACGAAACTCAGTCAGAAACAGAAAGAGACGGAAGAGCAGGCGACGCTGGACGACGGGGAAGTTCGTTCGGTGCTCGAGAAACTGGTGAAGAAGCACCGTGAATCGATCGAGGAGTACGAAAATGCCGGACGGGATGATCTCGTCGAAGACGAACAGTCGGAGCTCGACATCTTAAAAACCTACCTGCCCGATGAGCCGGACGACGAAGAAATCGAGCAGGTGATCGACGACGTGATCGATGAAGTGGGAGCGTCGGACATGCGGGATATGGGGGACGTGATGAAAACGGTGATGTCTCGCTTTGAAGGTGTGCCGGTGGACGGGTCGGAGATCAACGAGAAGGTTCGCGAACGTCTTTCCTGATCGACGGACACAGCCATGACGGATCGTCAGCCTTATTACATTACGACCCCGCTCTATTACGTCAGCGGGGATCCCCACGTGGGGACGGCCTATACCACGATCGCCGCGGACGCGGCGGCCCGGTTTCAGCGGTTGAAGGGCAAGGACGTGTTCTTTCTTACCGGATCGGACGAACACGGCCAAAAAATATACCGTGCGGCCGAGGAAAAGGACATGACCCCTCGCGAGCTGGCCGACACGCTCGTTCCGCGATTCAAGGAGCTGTGGGAGGACCTCGACATTACCCATGATCATTTCATTCGAACCACGGATCCGGAACACGAGGAAGCGGTGCAGGCCCTGTTCGAGACCCTGCAGGAGAACGGGGACATCTACGAGGGGATGTATAAAGGATGGTACTGCACGCATTGCGAGTCCTATATTACCGGGGCGACGGAGGAGGATCACCTTTGCCAGGACTGCGGCCGGCCCGGGGAATACTTCGAGCAGGAAAATTATTTCTTTAAGCTCTCGAAGTACGAGGATCGGCTGAGAGAGCTCTTCGAGGAACGGCCGGAGTTCCTTCAGCCGGAAAGCCGGCGCAACGAGATGCTCAACCGGATCGAGGAAGGACTGGAGGACGTCAGTATCTCGCGCGCCAACTTCGACTGGGGCGTTCCCTGTCCCGCGGACGACGATCATGTGCTGTGGGTCTGGTTCGACGCGTTGATCAACTACATCAGCGCGCTCGGGTTTCCGGAGGACGAGGAGCGGGTGGAAAAATACTGGCCGACCGTTACCCACCTGATCGGAAAGGAAATTGTCTGGTTTCATTCAATTCTGTGGCCCGCGATGCTGATGGCCGCCGATCTGAAACCGCCGAGACGGATCTACGCGCACGGCTGGTGGACCATGAACGCGGAAAAGCTGAGCAAGAGCAAAGGCAACGTGATTTACCCGGATGACATCACGGAAACGTTCGGGGTTGATGCGCTTCGGTATTTCATGCTCCGGGAAGTGCCTTTCGGGCAGGATGGCGATTTCTCCCATGACAAGCTGGTCAGCCGGTATAACCACGACCTGGGCAACGACCTTGGAAACCTTCTGTACCGGGTCGAAAATATGGTCGAGCAGTACCGGGACGGCGTGGTGCCCGAACCGTCCGAGGAGGCGGCCGTGGACCAGGAACTGACGGATCATATCAATACGGCCATCGAGCAACTTGATGAGCACATGGAACAGCTGACGTTCGACCGGGCGTTGAAGTCGGTCTGGACCGCCGTGCAGTTCACAAACAAATACGCGGAACGCACGGAGCCCTGGGAACTGTCGAAAGAGGACGATCAGCAGGACCGGCTGAATACGGTGCTGTACCGGTTAACCGATGCACTTCGATGTTTCTCCGTTATGCTGGATCCGTTTCTGCCGAACAAGATGGCCGATCTTCGGGAGGAGCTGAGCGTCGAGATGAACGAGGACGTTCGGTTTCCGGACGACGCTCGACCCGGTCAATACCCCGGTGGCACGAAGATTGAGAAAGGTGAACCTCTGTTTCCGAGATATGAAGATGACGGATGAGCGAATTCGATCCATTCTGGAAGAGGATCCGCGGTACGATGCGGCCGCGTACCGATTTGTACTCGAGGCGCTCACCTATACCCAGCAGTCGATAACCTCGGGAGAGCGGCACGTGAGCGGTCAGGAACTGCTGGAGGGCATCAAAGAGCTGGGACTGCAGAACTTCGGACCGCTGGCCGGCATGGTGTTTCGCCTCTGGGGTGTGGAAAGCACAAAAGATTTTGGAAACATTGTTTTCAACCTGGTCGAGGAGGGATTTATGGGTAAACAGGAAAACGATTCCATTCAGGATTTTGAAAACGGGTTCGACTTTGAGGAATTCTGGGAAAGCTATCGAGAGCAACCGCTGTTTCGCGGACAGGATCCCAATTTGTAAGGGCGGCCGCGCATGCTGACGTCCCGGCGCTTCTGGCAAATTATTTTCCTCTCCCTGTTTGGTCTCTTCCTTCTGTACGTCGGGTATCTGGTCAGCGCCGTTCTCAATCCGATTCTTCTCGCGCTTGTCGTCGCGTACGTTCTCAACCCGATCGTCGAGTGGCTTGAAGACCGGGGAGGATCCCGATTCTGGTCGGTCTTTGCGGTCTTTGCGGTCTTTTTTACCGTTTTTATCCTCGGCCTGGTGATTCTGATTCCCTTGGTCACGGCGGAGGCGGTCGACCTGTATCATTTCCTAACCTCCGAAAACTTCCGCACCCTTGTGACGAATGTCGTTTCCGACAGCGTCGAGTACCTGAATCGGACGTTCCCGGAGCTGGACCTCAACCTTGACGTGATTCGAGATCGAATTAATCAGTTTGTGATGCAGCACAAATTCCAGGTCGCTAACGTCGGAAAAGACCTGGGGCTTGCGGTGGTGGGAGCCATGGGACACGGTGTATCGATGCTCTGGCTCATCGGGGCGTACCTTTTCCTGCTGCCGGTGTTTTCATTTTATTTTATGCTCCACCTGGACGAGATCTGGGATCAGGTTCGGAGCTGGGTACCGCCGTTTTATATGGAATCGTTTGATCGTATCACCTCGCTACTTCACCTGCGGATCTCCGCATTCTTCCGCGGGCAACTACTCGTGGCGGCCGTTAAAGGGATCGTCGTTTTAATCGGGTTAAGCTTTCTGGGGGTGCCGTACGCGTTTCTCTTTGGTCTTCTCGGGTTCCTGGGGGGGCTCGTTCCGTTTTTGATCCTGTTTCTCAGTTTTCTGCCGGCGGTGATGATGCTTCTCATCACGCAGGGCTTTACCTGGTATGGCCTGATTGGAATTCTTCTGGTTTACGGAACGGGGGAACTTCTGGAGGGCACGGTTCTGTATCCGTTTCTGGTGGGAAAGGAAGTGAACATGCATCCGCTTGTGGTGATTGTGTGTTTGTTGGTCGGAGGGGAGCTTCTTGGTTTCTACGGGGTTCTTCTCTCCATTCCGCTCGGAAGTGCGGCGATTATCCTGACCCGTGAACTCGTTCTTCCGAACCTGCGGGACCTGCTTCACGGCGATCGGAAAACTCGGTCCGGAGAGGTGGAGTCGAAGGGAGAGGGGACGACGACTCGTTCGAGCGCCGAGAGCACTTCGAATTCCGATCCGCCGGGGGAAGATGAGTAATTGTTCCGCGTTCGGACGGGGTGCCGCCCTCGACATTGGCAGTAACTCGGTGAAGATCTGGGTTGCCGAGCCCCGGAAACATCAGTTTCCTGAGCGAGTTCACGAGGAGATTCGGATTACCGGTCTGGGAGAGAACGTTTCGGAAACCGGGCGCCTCGGAGACGTCGCAATCGAACGGACGGTTCGGGTGGTCAAGGAATATGCTGAAAAGGCCCGGGAATTGAACGCCGATCGGATCGTCGCCGCCGCGACGAGCGCCGTACGGCGGGCGGACAACCGCGAGAGGTTTCTGAATCAGGTTCGGGAAACATGCGATCTTGAGGTTCGGGTGCTGTCGGGAGAGGAAGAGGCCCGTCTGACCTTTCTCGGTGTGACGTTTCGAAGGAATCAATCAAAGAACCGGTTCCTGACGTTCGACGTGGGGGGGGGGAGTACGGAACTGACGGCCGGAACCGAAGGGAATGCCATCTTCCGGCGCAGCGTTCCGATCGGATCGGTGTCCCTGTACGAAT
>CAZSFH010000016.1:9877-13858 GCA_964606115.1 uncultured Planctomycetia bacterium
CAGGGATGGTCCGGGGCGGTCTCGGGAGATGAACTGGAAGAAGGAATTTCAGCCGTTCGCGAAAAAATGAACGAAGCCATCGAGGATCTTCGTGCGGAGTCTGATGATAGAAGGATGACCGTGATTGGGGTAGGAGGGACCGTCGCGACACTGGCACAGGTTAATCTCGGACACGCGTCCTTTGAGCGCTCCGCCATTGAAGGACACGAGATCAAGCGTGTGAAACTTGGATCGGTGACGGCCCGGCTCGCCGGCCGGACGCCGGAGGAACGCGTTCAGGAATGTCACGTGAAAGAGGGACGCAAAGAATACATCGTCGGCGGAGCGGCGCTGGTGTGCGGTCTGATGGACGTTCTGAACGTGCCCGGTTTTCGCTGTACCTGCCGGGGACTTCGTCACGGTCTTTTAATTCATGAACTTGACATCTCCACCGATTCTAAATAAGGTAACCGGTCATGGGGCCTATCCGGTAAAATTCATGCAGGCCGTCCCGTTGAGGGATCCTCCCGTACGGGACGGGCCGTATTTTGGGGCATAATACAAGAGCGTTATGAGGAGGCACCGGCCGTGATCACCGCACTTGAGCCGATCGACTCATCTCGTTGGTCCCCCCGCCTCGCACAACATCTCCTCGATCGCGCCGGATTTGGAATTCCCCGTTCTCGTGTTCGGACCCTCGCGGATCGCTCCCCGGAAGAGGCCGCTGACGCTTTCGTTCACGTTCGGGATTCGGATGATTCGCTGCCGGCACCTCCGGAGAAGGACATGCCCCCCGAGATCTCCCGTCGGGAACTTCGCCGATTAACCCGGGACTTGCCCTATGAGGAGAAACAGGATCGCCGGCAGGAATGGCGTCGTAAGCATCGCCGGGCGGTGAGGCGAACCCTTCGCAACTGGTGGGTCAGGCGGATGATCGAGACCGGCAATCCGCTCCGGGAAAAATTGACCCTCTTCTGGCACGGACATTTCGCCACCTCCGCGAGAAAAGTCCGCAACGCCCATTATAACCTTCAGCTGAACCAGATCTTCCGCCGAAACGCGGTCGGAAACGTCCGGGAACTCACCCGAAGCGTCGCGAGGTCCCCCGCGATGTTGAAGTATCTTGACAACGACCGGAGCCGCAAGAAGGACCCAAATGAAAACTGGGCCCGGGAGCTGATGGAGCTGTTCACCATGGGTCTCGGGCACTATACCGAGAAGGACGTCAAGGAGTCCGCACGGGCGTTCACGGGATGGACGATTCAGAACGGATCTTTTACGTTTCGCAAAGAATGGCATGATGCCGGGGAAAAAGAGTTTCTCGGGGAGAAGGGGTCTTTTGACGGCGACGATGTGATTGATATTATTTTCGAACAGCCGCAGACCGCTCGATTTATCGTGCGCAAGCTCTGGACGTTTTTCGTGTATCCGGATCCGGAGAAACGAATCGTCGACGAGCTGGCGGCGTTTCTGCGGCTGACCAATTATGAACTCCGACCGGTGCTGAAGCGCATGTTTCGTTCCCGTGCTTTTTATTCGGACCGCGCGATCGGATCCCGCGTTAAGAGTCCCGTTCAGTTCGTCGTGAGTCTGTTCGGCGAACTGAAGCCGGACCTGGACGACGACCGGAAGCTGCGGCGAATGGGAAACTTGATGAAAACGCTCGGCCAGCGCCTGTTCTATCCACCGGACGTCAGTGGATGGGACGGCAATCGGGCGTGGATCGATACCAATAAACTCTTGCACCGGTATAATACGGTCACTGATTTCTTCCACCGACACACCCCCGTTGACGAGATGAAAGCCCGATTGAAGCCGGCGGACGACAAGACGCTCAGGGACGCCGTCGGACAGCTGGAACGGGCCTTCCTGGCCGTGCCCCTGGACGAGTCACAGCGAAAGGCCGTCGCGCGCGAACTTGCCGGGACGGATGGTCTGAAGCAAACATTTGACCTGAAAACGATCTCCAAAAACCAGCTGCAATCCGCGTTTCAGTTATTGCTCTCCACGGCAGAATATCAGCTTTGCTGAATCATGGGAAACCGAAATAAATACGTTTATACACGACGCGAATTTCTCAAGACCATGGCCGTCACGAGCGCGGGCATGACACTCCCGTCGTTCCTCGGTAACTCGATGGCTCGTATTCTTGCGGGGGAAGACACGCAATCCACGATCCCGGGATTCAACGATACCCGGGTGCTGGTCGTGATCCAGCTCAGTGGGGGCAACGACGGTCTGAACATGGTCGTTCCGTACGCGGACGACCGGTATCACCGGGCACGCCCGAATCTCGGCGTGAACCGTAAAAACGTGCTGGAACTGAATGATTACCTGGGATTTCATCCCGAGATGTCGGCATTTAAGGAACTCCACGATCGGGGACTTCTCACGGTTATCAATGGTGCGGGGTATCCCAATCCGAACCGCTCCCATTTTCGATCCATGAAAATCTGGCACACTGCCGAGAAGTCGGAGGAACTCCCCGAACACGGCTGGATCGGAGCCTATCATGACAACTGCTGTGACGGAGAGGGCAACATGAATCCCGCCTCCGAGGTGAACATTGGTCGATCCTTGCCGAGGGCGCTGAAATCGGAGGAGGGATATGGCGTGTCATTTCGGCGCCCGGAGCGGTTCCGCTGGAGACCCGGAAAACACGGACCCTCCCGGAAAGCGTTTCGATCGGTGAACAAGGTCAAAAACGCTCCGTCCTCGGGAGAGGAAACCATTGATTTTCTTCGCCATAAAACCTCCAGTATCGTGCTGAGCACCGACGAGGTCAAGTCGTCCATCGCCGAGAAGCGGGAGGTCCCGGAGTATCCCGATTGCAGCCTGGCGAACAACCTGAAGCAGGTCGCTTCTCTGATTGCCGGCGGCATGCCGACGCGGGTGTACTACGTTTCCATGGGGGGATTTGACACGCATTCAGGACAGTCGGGTCGACACGAGAACCTGATGAACCAGTTCAGCGAATCGATGCTGTCGTTTTACAAGGACCTGGAGATGAACGGTCAGGACGACCGGGTGCTGACGCTCACGTTTTCGGAGTTCGGTCGTCGTGTGGAAGAAAACGCCAGCAAGGGAACCGATCACGGAAAGGCGGGGCCGATGTTTCTGATGGGAAAACACGCAAGACCCGGGGTGCAGACCGAGCACCCGGATCTCTCCGATCTGGACGGCGGTGATTTGAAGCATACCGTCGACTTTCGTTCGGTCTACGCGACGGTCCTGGAAGACTGGTTTTCGGCGGATTCAAAGGAGGTTCTCGGTCAACAATTTGACACACTCCGGCTGATTGGTAACGCGTGAGGAGGGAAGATTTCAGAATTGGGCCCTTAACGGATTAGCCTTTCAACGTTCATACTGGCCACGTTCGGCGAGTGGAGTTCAAAGGAAGGAGGGACACGAATGGAGTTGCTCATCCGGGTACCGGAAGGAATCAAAGTTCAAAAGCAAAAAGGCCTCTCCGGGTTGCAGAGCAGTGCCGTGAAGAAGCCACAGGGATACCTGACCAAACCCGAAAGCGTGAAGGAAGGATACTGGTACGGCCCGGCCTCTCCCTCGGATGAATGGGTGGAGCTCCCCGATCAACCCGATCCGGATGAAACGGCGAAGTTTACCCGGTAAATTTCCTTTTCCACTGACAGCGATTTCGAACAAACGACGATCATGCTTCCCGAAGATCAATTTATTCGAAAATCAATGTTCCCCACGCTGTTCGGAAAGAAGATTGGACAGGAATTACTTTCCGAGCGAGAGCAGCTGGGTCCCGGCGAGTTTCACGAAACATATTATGGCGAAGCGGACGTTGATCGGGAACTTATTCAGGCGATTTATGATCTTGCCGAACAGCATCTTTACGTTTCGCTGGAAGGGGTTTTACCGGAGGATCGATGGATTGAAGATATTTACGGGGACCAGGGAGAATTCCTCGATGTTTTTTTCTTTCTGGAGGGGCTTGAACAAAGGTTTGACATCTCTATTCCGGATGAAGATCTT
>CAZSFH010000016.1:13868-16719 GCA_964606115.1 uncultured Planctomycetia bacterium
TATGAATTGAAGACCGTTGATGATCTTATTTTGTACCTTGATCAAAAATTGGACACCGAAACATAGGATTCCCGAAGAGCGAGGCGCCACCGCGTCCGTACGACCTGATTTCCTCAGAAATGCTCTTGAATGGCGTTGCCTGCGGCATCATGTCGCACTGCCGGGTTGGTGACGCTCTCGCTGAGTGCACAACCCCTTTTCAGATGGGGTCTATTTCGATCCGGTCTCGATAATCGTATGAAGTTGTTGTTGGTTCAGGGCCCGACCGTAGACGAAGATCTCGTCGATCATTCCGGTAAACGGGGTTTCCCGGTGTAACGTGTTACCGATCGTTACAGGGCTGTTCGCCTTGTCCAGACGGTTGTCCCAGACCCCCCATTTTTTGACGGGTTGTCCATTCAGGTAAAGCCACGCTTCTTTTTTTCGATCCCCTTTGAACGTTAATGTGAGGTGGTACCATTTATGATCCTGGAGATCGGCCTCCCGGGCTTCCATGGTATCCGTTCCTTCCGTGTCCAGGTAGATCTCCACCTTGCTTCCTTCCGTTCCAATTTCCAGGTTGTCGTTAGCGGAGTCGCTCCCCTGGCTGAAGAGAATATTGCTCGTACCGTGGTTGGAGTTTCCGTTCGTATCACTTGTTCGTCGGAACCAGAACGCGACGGTGAAGGACTCCGCGTGCTGCAGTTCCTCGAGTTGGCCGAAGTTGACGGCGTTGTTCCTGTTTCCCGACGCGCCCGCGAACGAAAAGCACCCTCGAAAGCCTTTTGATTCCACCGTTTTAGCGCCATCGGAAAGGGTGCCGTGGTGGTTGTTTCCGGATTGGTCCCGGGCGTTGCCGTCACCCCTTGCCAGAAGAAGGAGATTGTTTTTGGGAAACGGTTTTTTACCACGGAGTGTTTCGACGTCGTCCGGTCCGGAGGCCCGGCCGTACATCAGAAATTCGTCGATAATACCGGCAAACGGGGAGGAGCCGTCGGGGGTGTTTCCGAGTATCACCGGGGCGTCCGTCAGATGGATGTTTTCGTGAAGGGGCCATTTTGAAACACTCCTGCCGTTGATGAATAGCCACAGGTTATTTGGCCGTTTCCGGTCGTACGTCAGAGTTAGATGATACCACCGGCCGCCGTCAAGATGTCCCTCCCACGAACGCGTCCGCAATTCGGATTTGTTTCGAAACGAAACGTCGATTTCCGTTCCATTTGTTCCAATGACAAGCTGCGGATCTTTTTGGCCGTAACGGAACATGGTGGTTGACGTACCGTTTTCCGCGTTGGTTGAACGTTTCCTGGAGCGGCGGAACCAGAAGGAGATCGTCCAGGACGATCGACGTTTCATTCCCGAGAGTGGTTCGAATCGAACGAAATTCTGGCCTTTTCCCCGGTTTCCGGAAAACTGGAACGCTCCCTGTTTTCCGAGATGTTTTTTTACGGAAACACCTTTAGAAGGGGTTCCATGCCGACGAAAACCGGATTGGTCCTTTGCGTTTCCATCGCCGGATGCCAGCAGGAGGAGGTCGTTCAGTGGATAGGGGTCCTTACCGCGAACGTATGGAGGAGAACCCTGAATCGTCCGGATTTCCTCCGGTTGAAGGGCTCGATTGTAGACAAAAACGTCGTCCACGACGCCGGAGAAAGGGGTTTCAACGTGATGAGTGTTACCGATGGTCACGGGGGACCTGGCAGGGGCGAGCTTCCCGCTCCACGTTGACCATTTCTTGACGGGGCGTCCGTTGATCAGAAGATGGGTCTCGTTGGTCCGTTCGCTGTTAAAGGTGAGGGCGAGGTGATACCAATGGTGGTTCCGGATGGTTCCGTTCCAGCGTTTTGTGCCATTCCCTTTCTTCGTGTGCAGATAGACTTCAACTGTATTTCCTTCCGTTCCAATCTCCAGGTTATCATTGCTGCCGTCGCTTCCCTGGCTGAAAAGAATATTGCTGGTGTCGTGGTTGGAATCTCCGTCGAGGTCTCTGGTCCTGCGAAACCAGAACGCGACGGTAAAGGTCTTTGCCTCCTGAAACGGTTTGATCGGTCCAACGTTTACACTATTCTTTTTGTTACCGTTCCGACCCGAAAACCCGAACCCGCCCGCTTTCCCCTGATCTGAGGAGAAAAATGCGCCCTGCGTGGTCGACCCGTGATGATTGTTTCCCGAGCGGTCCCGGGCATCTCCGTTTCCACGCGCCAGCAGGAGTAGTTTCTCGGTGGGATACGGACGGCGTGAGAACGAAAGGGTGACCGGCCCCGGCATCGTGTTTTCCGCTACGGAGCGGTCGACGAGGTTTCGGATTGTGATTCGAAAGGTTTTGTCCGTTTTCAGAGGCTTCACGGTGTGGACTCGAATAGTCCGTCCGTTTCGTTGAAGTTTTATTTCTTTTATGGGCACGTCCGGATCGATGGACAGGTGTTTCGGATTCGTGGCCGATTCCTTCGTGACGGGCTCGTTGAGGTCGATCCTGAACCGGTGGTGATCCGGGGTCGTGGATCGAACCCCTTCGACGATGGGCGGCTCGGTGTCCGGTTTTACTTGGATGGTCGCGGTGGAGGATGGACTTTTGTCGCGTTCGTCGTGCAATTGCCATGGAAACGTAATCTTTCCGGTCTTTCCCGGTGAAGAGGTAAAACGAAACGTTCGTTCATCGAGTCGGGTCAGCGTTCCATGCTCCGGGGGTTGGACCACCCGGGCCCGGAGGGAAATGGAAAGGTTGTCCGGGTCCCTTCCGGTGAAGGAGATTTTGATGGTTTCTCCTTCGGTGAGGGAACCTCGAACGGGATCCGGGGACGGCGGTTGATTGGATTTCTTGATGTCGTTGAGTGCTGCATGGAGGGCACGACGGACGTCAGGGGGAGCGTCA
>CAZSFH010000016.1:16729-22514 GCA_964606115.1 uncultured Planctomycetia bacterium
CGACCGTATGCCACCAGTTTTTCGGTGAGACCGGAGGCCTGTTGACCGATCTTCCGGAGCAGTTTCAGGGACGTCATCCGTACCCGCTTCGTTGAGTTCGAACGAGTGATTAGTTCAAGAAGCGGGGATTTGAGGTGCTCAATCTGCGCGTCCGTTTCCTGAAGCCGTTCGAGTGCTTTCAGACGAATCGACTGCGTTTCGCTCAGAAGCGCCGGTCGCAGGGCATCGACCAGGGTCTGTCCCCGGCCACAACTCAACAAAGTCCGGAACGCGGAGCGACGGAGGGAGGGTGAGCCCGATTGGATTACGGATTTGACGGCGGGAATGGCCTTCGCTCCACCGGGTCCCATGGCCTGCAGGGCGTGGAGCGCGGCATTCCGGAGGGCAATCGCTTCACTTTTCAGGGCCCGAACAAGTTCCGGGACGGCATCCGGTGCCGCTGCGGGGCCTATTTTTTCAAGCAAACCGATCAGCCGGAGGAGCTGTAACCGATTGTTCTTCTTTCGGGCCGTTTTCAGACGCCGGAGAATCTCCGGTACGACCGCCTCCGGCGCCTTCTTCCCGATTTCCGCCAGCGCATCCCGGGACCGTACCGCGAGTGTCCATTGATCGGATTGAACGACCCGGAACAGTTCCGGAATCAGTTTTTTTTGTGTTTTTAAACTGGTTTTCGAGAGTCGGGAGAGGGTCTTCCCGGGGTGTTTCCGGAACTGGCTGATGATCTGTTCTTTTTCCTGTCCGTAAAGGGGAATGACGGTTATGAGGGCGTAGATGAACAAGCCCGTAAGGAAGGCCCGCCACTGTTGCTCGAACGAATAGACCATATTCGCCTTTTCCGAACGAAATTACATCGGTTTACTCCCGGTAACCGCTTTCCTCGAGGTCGACGGTTTGTTTATCTTCGAACACAACGCCTTCCTCTTCGAGCCGTTTTCGCTGTTCATCGGGTCCGCCGACCGCGGATTCGTGGAGGGATCCATCCGATCCAACGACGCGCCAGCAGGGATAATCGGCGGCGACGTCTTTTTTCATCGCACTGCCCACGGCACGGGAAGCCCCGGGACTTCCCACGAGTTCCGCAAGCTGACCATAACTAACCACATTTCCTTCGGGGACGTCTTCCAGCGTGGAGAACAGTTTTTCCTGAAATTCCGTGAGTTCGGACATATCCTGTTTCAGCGTGAATCGGATTCAAAGGAATGCATGCGCATGTTCTACTCTATTATGATTAAATGCACGAATTGATACAAATAGGATCCGTAAACCTGCTCCGAAAGGCGAAGGAGACCCGAGGGGTATGAGTCGGAGGACCGCCAAAAATATCCAAATAAATTTTATAAAAGTAATAATGATGGTATAATCAATCGGAAAGGCCTTTTTATTATCTTTTTCCGGGGGCTAAATATGGGTTCGACAACGATACTGATTTTGATTGAGCTGATTCTTCTCGGTTCAACGGTCTATTATATGTGGCGTGAAGGACAGGTGAGGGATCGCCTGCGGGCGGCGGAACGAGAGCGGGACCAGCAGATCGAAGAAGTGCAGTCGATCAAACAGGAACGTTCTCAGCTGGAAAATCAACTGGAGGAAAAACGGTCCGAACTTGAGGAGCTCCGCTCCGAGCTGGAAGACGTTCAGGAGGATCTGGAGGAACGAAAGAAGGAGCTGGATTACTATAAAACGGAGTTTCAGTCCGCCAAGGAAGAACTGGAGGAAGCCGAGGAGAAACTGGAGGAACACAATGAGAAGATGCGGGAGACCCTGGTGGAGCTGGATGAAAAATCTCAGGAACTGACCGCGACAAAGCAAGAGCTGGAAGAGGTCCGCGAAGAACTCAAGAAGGTCCGGGAAGAATCTGAGGAGAAAACAGAAGTTCCGGAGAAGCCCCACGAAGACGAGGACGAACAGGGCATTCACGGAACCTCCAAACCGTTTCAGAAATACGCGGATCCCGAAGAACAGCGAGACGAGGGATCGGATGAAGAACGTGGAGTCTGAGGTTACGTTCCTTGTTCGTATGGTGATGGACATTTCGTATTTCAGGAAGGAATTCGATGGCACTGATAAGTTGTCCCGAATGTGAGAACGAGGTTTCGGATCAGGCGGATGTGTGTCCGGAGTGTGGATATCCGATCGAGGAGAGCACAGGCCCGGCGGCGAAAGACATGAGGGGCTTCATGGACGACGAAGACGAAAAGGTTCTGCTCCGTTTGAATCCAAAAATGTTCCGGCAGGCTCCCCTGACATTTCTGCTTTACCTTCTTCTTCCGATGCTCGCGTTCGGGTTGATTCCCCTGCAGCAGTTTCGACCGGCTCTATTTCCCGACGTTTCGTTTTTATGGTCGCTGTACATCTTTCTTCCGCTTACGGTGCTTCTTCTGGTTCCACTTTTCATTTGGTGGCTCAGGACAAAGGCGAGAACCCTGGTCGTCACCAACAAAAAATCGCGTCTGCGCACGGGGATCCTGTCGAAGGACGTAAGCGAAGTATATCATTCTCATGTACGAAACGTGAAAATTAATCAAAATTTTTTTCAGCGCTTGCTTGGGGTGGGCGACGTTCGCATATCGTCTGCCGGTCAGTCGGGGATCGAGATTCAGATTAACGGGATTTACCGGCCCGACCGTGTAAACGAGGTGATTGACGATTATTTGTGAGCCTGTTTCGGGGAAGGACCCGGAATCGCGGTACACGGTCTGACGAAGTCCGGTCGAAGCTGAATCGCTCTTGATTTCCGTTTTTTCAGGTGGATCGACTGAACGATCGGGGAAAATCTTTGCTAAAAAGGAGGAATGTGTTACAATAAACGTAGATGAAACGTAGATAAAATACCATTTGGAACCTTTGATAAACTTTTTTCCGGGCCGGTTGAAGAGGCCCGCGGAGGGTGGGTTGTTTCGGGGTTCTGTGCCCGAGAACGGATGAGCTGGAAAAGAAAAGGTCCCCCGGAGTGCTCATCTCGGTCTCACGATAGCCGTGCAAATATTTTTCGAACCGATCTGTGTCGGAGGAGTTGACCATGGTTTACGAAACGGATCAAAAACCGGAAACGAGCGTGGAGGATCTGACGGGGGGAACCGGGGAGGAAGAAGAGGAAAATGCCAAGAAAAAGTTGATGAAGCTGGTTCAGCTGGAGCAGAACCTCCGGAACATGTCGGACGAGTTGGATACGGCCAGCCTCGAAAGCATTTTGAAGGAGGTGAAAGATGATATTTCGGATATCATCGGGGCGAAACGCCTGACCATTTATATGGTCGACCATGATAGCGAAGAGGTCTATTCCAGTGTGTTTGACGGAAACGAGGTGCAGGAATTTCGTATGCCCATATCCAGCGAGTCGATTGCGGGATACGTGGCCAAAGAATCCGAATCCGTGCTGATCGATAACGTTTATGACAGTGAGGAGCTGGAAGAAATTGACCCCGAACTTCAATTTGACTCGTCCTGGGATCAGCGAACGGGGATCACGACCCAGCAGATGCTTGCCGTTCCCCTTCAGCGAAACGAAACCATGTACGGAGTGTTCCAGGCGATCAACAAAGAAGATGGAAAGAAATTTTCCGAAGGGGACCTTCGAATGGTGCAGGACCTTTGTTCCACGCTTTCCCTCGCGCTTGCCATTCGAAAACGTCTCCAGTCCAAAAAATCACACTGGGATTATCTCCTCAAGAAGGGGATTATCGACCCCGAAGAGCTTGACGAGGCTCGGGATTTGAGTGAGAAACGCGGGCTGTCCGTAGCGAAAATTCTCACGGAGGAGTTCGGGGTAACCCAGGATCAGATCGGTGAGAACCTCGAGGATTATTATCGATACCCGTACGTTCCGTTTGATCAGGAACACCCGATTCCCGTCGAGTTGGTTGAGGACCTTGAAATGGAGGTGCTGAAAAACAATCTCTGGGTTCCTCTGGAGGAAGAGGACGGAGAGGCAACGGTTTTGATGGCCAACCCGAAGGATGTGCAGACCCGGGATGATATCGAAACCTGGTACGGCGGACCGGTGAATTATGCTGTGAGTACCGAGGAAGAAGTTCTGACCTATATCGATTTCTTTATGGCGGAAGATCAAGAGGCGGAGGAGGATACCTCCGTCGATACCCGGATTTTTGAAAGCTCCATCGATGATCTCCTGGCCGAGGCGTCTGATGACGACGTGGACGCCGCTGCGTTTGGCGGTGATGATGAGGAGCAAGAGGAGGAGACGGAGGAGGTGACGGAGGATGACTCGGCGATTGTGAAGCTCGTAAACCAGATTATTGTGAAAGCGTACAAACAAGGCGCTTCCGATATTCATATCGAGACGAATCCGGATGACGTCATCAAAGTTCGCTTTCGCATTGACGGGATCTGTAAAGAGTACCGTACGCTTCCCCGGCACTTTGGTTCGGCGCTGGTTTCCCGGATCAAAATCATGTCGAAACTGGATATCGCGCAGCGCCGGCTTCCTCAGGACGGAAAAATCAAGTTTAAAAACCACGGTCCGCTTGACATCGAGTTGCGGGTGGCCACCGTGCCGACGGAAGGAGAGATTGAGGATGTCGTGCTGCGGATTCTAAGCGGGACGGACTTCTTTACGATCGACGACATCGGCATGCGGCCGGAAGTACAGGAACAGTTCGAGAATATGCTGCAAAACCCCCACGGCATCATCCTGTGTGTGGGGCCCACCGGTTCCGGAAAAACCACGACCCTTCACGCGGCTCTGCACCACCTGAATACCCCGGAGGTCAAAATCTGTACCGCCGAGGATCCGGTCGAAATTTCGCAGGACGGTCTTCGTCAACTGGAGGTCAGTCCCAAGATCGACCTGACGTTTCCCCGGGCCATGAAGGCGTTTCTCCGGAGTGACCCGGACATCATCATGGTCGGTGAGATGCGGGATCTGGAAACCACCTCGACCGCCATCGAAGCATCCCTGACCGGGCACCTCGTGTTTTCAACGCTTCACACCAACTCTGCTCCGGAAACGGTAACTCGACTGCTGGAACTGGATATCGACGCCTATACGTTCGGAGACGCACTTCGGGGAGTTCTGGCGCAGCGGCTCGTCCGGACCTTTTGCGATCACTGCAAGGAGGAAGTCGATAACCAACAGGAACGGGTGGGGGAACTTCGGGAGGAGTTCGGGAACGACGACCTGTTTGAGGAATATGCACCGGATCCGGAGGACGTGCTGATGTACCGCCCGGTCGGCTGCGAGGACTGCAACGATACCGGGTACAGCGGGCGGATGGCGATTCATGAACTTCTGATGACGTCGGATCGAATCAAGAGCATGATCTACGACGAAGCCCGGGCGAAAGATCTGGAGGAAACGGCCCAGGAAGAAGGCATGCTCACGCTCAAGCAGGACGGCATTCTGAAAGTGCTTCAGGGCAACACCGACCTCACCGAAGTCCAGCGCGTGTGTCTTGGATAACTGCCGGATGTCTGATCCGAGAACGTCCGTGGTCCGAACCATTATTGGTTCAATTTTTTGCCTTCTCGTACTGTTCGCCTCGATTTCATCCGTATCCGCGGAGGACGTTCCTTCGATTTCCATAGAGAACCGGGCGGACGTCCCGGAATGGGCCCGTCTGGAACGTCGACTCCTTTCCCTTCACTCCCGCCTCGCCCGGTTGATTCAGAAAGCTTACTTCACGGAAGACGGCCGGGTTCGGGTTCAGATGGAACATGGGGGAGGGACCCAGGCCCCGGACGACGTCATGGAATCCCTTTACAAATTTCCCATGTATTATGCGCTGGGGGCAAAGGCACCGACCTGGAAGCTGTTCTGGCGGGCCTG
>CAZSFH010000017.1:0-3248 GCA_964606115.1 uncultured Planctomycetia bacterium
GGTTCGGCATCATGATCGCTTATGCCAGTTACCTGCCGTCCGACTCGGACGTGTCGAATAATAGTTTCATGACCGCGTTTGCGAACTGCGCCACGTCGTTTTACGCGGGATTTGCCGTTTTCAGCGTACTCGGCGGACTTGCCTGGATTTTAAACATGGACGTCACTCAGGTTGTGGAGGGAGGCCCAGGGCTGGTTTTTAAAGTTTATCCGGTGGCGCTGTCGGAGCTTCCCGGCGGGAGTTTCTGGGGGATGCTGTTTTTTCTCAGCCTGTTGATGCTCGGCATCGATTCCGCGTTTTCCATCGTCGAAGCGGTGGTGACCGGTCTAAATGATATTTTTCCCGAAATTCCAAGACAGGTGATCGTCTCCGTCCTCTGTATTTTTGGTCTCATCATGAGCGTGATGGTGTTCTGCAAGCGTTCCGGCATGATGTGGCTTTCGATCGCGGATACGTTTATTTCGTCCAATTTCGGACTTCCTCTGGTCGGGATGCTCGAGTGTGTGGCCGTCGGCATGTTTTTCAATACGGACCGATTCCGGGAAAAGATCAACGCCCAATCCGAAATCCGGGTTGGTCGCTGGTGGAACGTGTTTGTTCAGCTTTTGATTCCGGCCGTTCTTGGATTCCTGCTCTGGGATGCGGTGATTCAGTACGCCGAGCCGACGATGGGCTCCTTCCATAAAATTTCCGAACACTCCGTTCTCCTCGCGGGATGGGGCTACTTCGGACTGATTCTGTTCTTTGCATTCCTGTTTGGCGGAAACTACACGGGCGTTGCCTGGATTTCGTCCGGCGTCATATTATCCCTTCTGATGTGGCCCATCCCGGGCATGACCTGGGGTATGATTATTATGACCACGATCGGCCTTCTTCTCCTGTTTGGAGGATTTTTTACGTGTCTACTCTACGTGAGGACCGATGAGTCGAAGCCGGAGAAATCGGGTTCCCCCGGCCCCTCGCCTTCGGCGCCGGAGGAATCCCACGGGGAAGCGGATCGCGTTGAGGATCAAGAAATCCCGGGAGAACGTAAAGGAGAAGACCCTGCGAAACCGGAAGAGAATAGCAGCTCCGGTACGGTCGAATGAGTGGTGATCGCATCCTGGAAGCCTACGCCATCGGGGCGCTGACGATCGGGTTCCTGACCTGCTTTTACGGATTCCGGCTGTTCGAATATCTTCTCGGGGCGGTGGGGTTCCTGGTGGGGGCCGGGATCGGAGCGTCCCTGGGGGAGCAGATGGCTGCCGGAAGTCTCACCGCCGTGGTCGGTGGTGGCTTACTGGGCGGCATTGCGGGCGCGATCGGGCTGGTTTATATTTTTCCCCTGGCACTCGCGCTGTTCGGTTTTCTCTTCGGGGCTCTGGCCGGTTCGGCCGTCAACTCCATGGCGGGCCTGAGCCAGGAGCCGCTGCTTGTGCTTCTGTTTGGTGCTGTCGCAGCGGTTCTTGCTCTGATGTTCAAAAAGTTTTTGATTGTCGTTTCCACGTCTTTCGATGGAGCGGGCGGGGTGGTCTGGGGAGGGCTGGTTCTGTTGCGGTCGTTTCAGGTGATCGCCGGAGATCCTTACATGGCCAAACAGGCAATTCATCAGTCCAGGATGCTCACGGTTCTCTGGCTCGTCATTGGTGGCCTCGGGGTCCTGATACAGTATCAGATCACCGCACCGGAGCGACATCATCTCCGGCGTCTCGAAGAGGATTACTGGCAGGAAAAAGACGCTTCGTAACCGGTTGCGGAAGCATCGTTCAGGCATGTCATAACATTTTATTTGTCCCCGTGACCTGTTATACTCCGATCATCTGAGGAAGGAGGGTCCGGGAACACATCATGTTTTCCGTTTCATCATTTTTGTTATTTTTTAGCTGACCATGAATGACGTCCGATTACCTGTGCGAGATCTTCTTTCGGGGTGGATGTTAGGCTGTTGTATTTCTTCGCTTATTTTGTTTTCCGCTTGCTGAGAACAATCCCCCGAAAACGCCGGAACCGAACAAATAACGAAAAAAAACGAGGACGAACAGGAGAACAAAAACCCCGGTCAAGAGGCGAGCGTTGAGAATCAGCAGGAGACCGGACAGGAACGGGAGGAGGGGGAGCAAAAGGCGAGTGCTGAAACAAATGAAGGGCAGGACAAGGCGAAACCGAAGGGTAACGAAACGGAACAGGAGCAGCCAGAAACAGCGGACACGAAGGATTCTGAGGGGGGGGTGAACAAGGCTTCCGGGGAAGCAGAAGGCGAGTCGGAAAATTACACACCTCCCGAGCCCAGAACCAAAGGCACCACGCTGGACCTTGCTTACACCAGCGGTCCGGACACCCTGAACCCCATCGTGGCGAACGATACCACGAGCGGTTCCATTCACAATCGTACCATACAATCGTTCGCCCGTCGAAGTTTTGAGGATCCCGACGTGTTCGAGCCCCGCCTGGCCGTCGACTGGAAACCGATCGACGGGAAGATCGGATGGATCATCCAGCTCCGGAAGGGAGTGAAGTTTCATCCGATCAAGCCCTCCGAGGACGCCGATCGTATTGACCCGGGAGAAATGACCGCCTACGACGCGAAGTTTTCCTATCAGGTTGCCATGAACACCGGTGTTTCCGCGGGTCACCTGCGGAGTTATCTGGGACGTATTGAGAGCTTTGAGGTGGTCGACAAGTACACGATCAAAGTGGTCTGGAAGGAAAAATACTTCAACGCGAAAGGAGTGACCCTCACGTCTCTCCCGATCATTCCGGAGGACGTATACGCCTACGACGAAGACGGAAACGTGCTCAGCCACGATTATTCCTCTCCGGAATTTGCCGAACAGTTCAACAAACACTGGGCGAACGATCAGGTCAGCGGGACCGGCCCGTATCGACTCGTGAAGTGGGACCGGGACAACGAGTTTCGACTGAAACGGTTCGAGAATTATTATGCGACGAATTATGCGACCCCCGAAACCGTTTACGACAAGAAACCGAAAAAGCCGTTTATCGAGACCATTGTGATGTCCCGTGTTCAGGAGCCTCTCACCCAGTACCGTATGCTCCAGGGAGGCGAGCTCGATCGAATCGGAATGCCGGTTCGGATTTTCGAGAAACGGTTTAAAAACAGCGAACGGTACCAGGACGGGAGCCTGGTGCAAGAAGTGTATGATTATCCCGCTTACCGCTACATTGGCTGGAATATGCGGAAGCCGATGTTTGCTGACCGAAAAGTAAGGAAAGCGCTTACCCATGCCATCCCGCGCCGGAAGTTGATC
>CAZSFH010000017.1:3281-18025 GCA_964606115.1 uncultured Planctomycetia bacterium
AGATTTTTTACGGGTACGGTCGGGTGACCACCGGACCGTTTTTCTTCAAGACCCCCGCGTACAATGAAGAAATTGAGGCGTACGAGTACAGCCTGGACCGGGCACGAAGCCTTCTGGATCAGGCGGGCTGGACGGACGACGACGGAAATGGAATTCGGGAAAAGAAGGTCAACGGCAAGACCCGGGAGTTTAAATTTACCTTACTTCATTATGCCAGCAGCCGATCGTACAAGAAGGTCGGAACTCAAATTCGCGGCAGGATGAAGCGGATTGGCGTGGAGGTTACTCCCGCTCCGACGAAATGGAACTCCTACCTGACAAAGCTGCGCAATCGGAATTTCGATGCCTGTATGCTGGGATGGGCTCTGGGCTGGACGTCCGATCCATACCAGGTGTGGCATTCGAGCCAGGCTGCATCGGAGGGAGGATCCAATCACGTCGGCTGGGTCGATCCGGAGACGGACAAGCTGATCGAGAAGATCCGGGTGACCATGGATAATGAAAAGCGGCGAGAACTCTATCACAAGTTCCATAAAATCCTTCACGAAGCTCAGCCGTACACGTTTCTCTGGACCACGAAATCGACCGCCGCACACTGGAAAAATCTGCACTCCATCGCGGAAAAAGAGCCCAGCAAAATCCCGCACTACGCCATTCGTCCCACGTACGACATCACGGAGCTGTACTTTCCGAAGAAGTAAGACTACCGGTCGATTTCGCCCATCACGATGTCCAGGCTGCCCACCGTGGCCACCGCGTCGGCAATCATCGCTCCGTAGGCAATTTTGGGAAGAACGGAGAGGGAGCAGAAGCAGGGAGAACGGGCTTTGATTCGGTATGGATGGTCCGAACCGTCGCTGACGATATAAAAACCGAGGTCTCCCCGGGGGGTTTCCGTGCGCTTGTACACTTCCCCTTCCGGTGGTCGGAGACTGGTGGGAAACGCTTCATGAATGTCACCGTCCGGAATGTGATCGATCAATTGACGGATGATGTTCATGGATTCACGCATTTCCTGGATCCTCACCCAGTAACGGTCCCAGGCGGAGCCAAGTTCCCCGTACGCTCCCTGGCCGACGGGTACGTCAAAGTCCAGTTCGTCGTACAGCGAATAGGGTTCTTCCTTGCGGAGATCCCATTTGACGCCGGACGCCCGGAGGTTCGGTCCCGAAACGCCGTAGTCAATGGCGACGTCTTCCGGAATAATCCCGACGTCCGCGGTCCGGTTAATGAAAATACGGTTAAACGTGAGGATCCGGTCGAATTCATCGATCCGATCTTCGAAGTAATCGAGAAAGTTTTTGACTTTTCGAGGAAAGTCATCCGATATGTCCCGGGCCACCGCGCCGATCCAGATGTAATTGTACAGAAGCCGTCCACCGCTGACCTCCTCAAAAAGGGTCAGAATCCGCTCCCGGTCCCGGAAGTTATACAGGAACGGTGTGAAACTTCCGATATCCAGCGCGAACGTACCGAGCGCGAGCAGGTGGCTGGCGATCCGCTGAAGTTCATTCATAATCACACGGATGTACTGTACCCGGGGCGGAATTTCGATGTCGGCAAGTTCCTCGACCGCGAGCACGTATCCGAGTTCCTGGCTCATGGCGCCCAGGTAATCCATTCGATCGGTGTACGGAATGACCTGGTGGTAATTGAGCTGTTCGGCGTGCTTTTCAAAGCAGCGATGGAGATAACCGAGGTGGGGTCGAACCCCTTTCAGGTACTCCCCGTCCAGGTTGAGTTCCAGGCGAAGGACCCCGTGTGTGCTGGGGTGCTGCGGCCCCATGTTGAGAATCAGGTCCTCCCCTTCGTCCGTTGGTACGCGTTCTTCAATATACATCCGACCGTATCTCGTTCTCGAGTTCATTCCGGTCAAATAACGGTTCGAAATCAGGTCAACCAGTTTATCGAATGTATTCTGCAGTTGCAATATGACTCCTTGAAATACATCCTTTGAGAAGTTAATGTAAGAAAAGAATTATTGAGCCTTCTTCGCGAACATTGTGGGGTCGCCGGGGATAGATCACTGATTTTCGTTACGTCCCGGTCTTTTCCCGAACCCCGGTCATTGCATTTAAAGGGAGTACGTCGATTTATGGGAAAACTGAATCTGCCGGATGGTTTCACGCTATGGTTTACCGGTCTACCCTGCTCGGGCAAGACCACGGTATCTCAGTCCGTGGCCGAAGAGCTTACCTCGAAAGGGGTGCGCCATGAGATTCTGGACGGGGACGAGGTTCGGCGGAACCTGACCAAAGATCTCGGGTTTTCCCGCGAGGATCGTCGGACGAATGTGCTTCGAAATGCATTCGTGGCTCGATTGCTTGCTCGAAACGGCGTAGCTGCGATGGCCGCGCTGATTACTCCGTACAACGACACTCAGAAGGAAGTCCGTGATCACGCTCACAATGTGCACATGGTGTACGTGGACTGTCCGGTCGAGGTATGCGCCGATCGGGACGTGAAAGGAATGTATGAGAAGGCGAAGAAAGGAGAGATTGAGAATTTTACGGGCATCTCGGATCCCTACGAGGAACCGGAAGATCCCGAGGTGACCATTCATACCCACGAGGAAACCGTGGAGGAAAGTACGCAGAAAATCATGCAATACCTTGAACAGAACGATCTGATCACACCCTCCGATCCGTCCGGGATAGAAGTGGACCAGGTCGAAGCTTCCGTCTGATCGCCGTCATGAACGATCAGCGGCAGGACATCGAACAAGCCATTCACCGGTCGGTTCATGGCCGGGATCTTTCCCGGGAGGATGCACGGAATGCCTTTGACGAGATCATGGCCGGTGATGCGACGCCGGCACAGATCAGTTCCCTGATCACCGCCCTCCGGATGAAGGGGGAGACCAGCGAGGAAATTCAGGGTGCGGCCGCGTCAATGCGGAATGCTGCACGAACGGTGGATTATCAGGGAGAGGGGCCACTTCTTGATATCGTCGGTACCGGTGGGGACGATAAGCATACCTTTAATGTTTCAACCACGTCTTCGTTTGTGGCGGCAGGCGCGGGTTGCACGGTCGCCAAGCACGGGAATCGGAGTGTTTCCAGCAAAAGCGGTTCGGCGGATGTGCTGGAAACCCTGGGGATCAACATCGGGACGACGGCCCCGGAGAATGAACGGTTGCTGAATGAGGTCGGCATCGCGTTTCTGTTTGCTCCCGTTCATCATCCGGCCATGAAACATGCGATCGGTCCGCGGCGGGAGATCGGAATTCGTACGATCTTCAATATTCTCGGTCCGATTACCAACCCGGCCGAAGCGGATCATTATCTTCTGGGAGCTTACAATGAAGAGGTGGCGGAGAAACTGGCAAACGCACTCGCCGGACTTCATACCGAGCGTTCGCTGGTGGTACACGGGTCGGGGTATGACGAAATCGCTCTGACCGGACCGACCACGCTTTTTCACGTTTCCGGTGATTCGGTTGAGCAAACGGAAATCGAACCGGAACAGTTTGGATACGAGCTCTGTGATGAAGAGGACCTTACTGTGGAGGGACCCGAGGAGTCGGCCCGGGCGATCCGTGGTATTCTCGATGGAACGATCACTGGTCCACGCCGTGCCATGATTGAACTGAACGCGGGAATCGGTATTTACACGGCGGGCCGGGTCGATACCATGGAAGAGGGTGTGGAACAGGCACGTGAAGCGATCCGGAGTGGTGGTGCGGAGGAAAAACTGAAGCTTCTGATCGAAAAAAGTCAATCGTTTGAAGGCTCGTCCGGGAGCTGATCCGTATTCCCATTTTCGCGCATCGGATCCGGGTACCGTTTCCCGAGACCGGGTCGGTGACGGAACACCAATCAACCTCCGGAGGAGACACGTGACGTCGGAATCCAACGACCGGCAGAACGAAAAGCAGGGCGCCCATTCGGATCTGACGGAAGGGCAGACGTTCGGAAAGTATCAAATCAGAAAAAAAATCGGAAGCGGGGGGATGGGAAATGTGTATCTCGCCCGACATACACGCCTTGAGCGAAACGTGGCGCTCAAGATTCTATCCGACCGAATTGCCTCCAGGAAAAAATTCCGGAAGCTCTTCGAACAGGAGGCGTTGACCCTCGCGAAGATGGATCACCCCGGAATTGTGACCATTCATGATATGGATGAGGAAGAGGGGCGGTTCTACATTGAAATGGAGTACATCCGGGGACCCTCCCTGAAAAAACTCATCAAACACTCCTCCAGGCCCCCTCTTGATCGGGTCCTGTCCGCTTTTTCCCAGCTCAGCGACGCTCTGGCGTACGCGCACGATCGAGGGGTCATACATCGCGACATAAAACCGGGGAACATTCTTCTCGAGGACGGAGAAACCCCCAAAATCGCTGATTTCGGCATCGCCCAGATCGTTCGACCGGACGTCGAGGAACCGAAGGTTCACGTGTCCGGTGGAACCCCGAAATACATGGCGCCGGAGCAACAAAGCAAAAGTGGGAAGGCGGATCACCGCGCCGATCTTTTTTCGCTGGGGTTGGTCATGTATGAGTGGGCGACCGGAAACAAGCCGGCCTCCTTTCCGCCGGATCCTCCCTCCGACGTCGTGGACGTTGACGAACGTCTTGATGATCTACTTTTCACCTGTCTGAACACCGATCCGTCGGAGCGGTATCAAACGGCGGAAAAGCTTCACAACGAAGTCCGGAATCGCATTTCTTCTATATCGGAAACATTTCAAAGCGTTTCGGTGACCGAGTTCCTGGAGTTTACCGCTGAACGATATCCTCCGGTGGTTGTTCCTCTGCTGATGCTGACGGGGGCAACGGCTCTTGGCTCCCTGCTGACGGTTTATCTCCTGTCAGGTGTACTTCACGGAGCGATGGCGCTTCAGTTGATCCGTTACCTTCGTGATGACGAGGACAAACCGGACGTCCGGAAGCTTCTTGAGACGATGGATCAGGGGCACGTTCTGCTTGCGTTATTCATCCTTCAGGGGGTTGGCGTTTCTTTCGGCCTGGTGCTGGTTGTCCTGCCCGGTCTTGCGCTTGCCGCGGCGTGGATGTTTTCCTTTTTGTTCGCCGTCGATCCGCGGTATCGGGACACGAATGAGCAGGCGTCCTGGATCGATCTGCCGGAGGGAATATCCGATTCGGTGCGTCAGATGATCATCCGGCCGGTCAAGGCCCTTTCGCGTTCCTGGCGAGCCGCCGTCCGAATCGGGTTTCTCACGTGTCTGATCCTGGTGTCACCCGTATTTCTCCTCTTCGTTTTTACTTATTTTTTCGGATGGATCGGGGTTCTGTCTCATATTTTTGTGGGGCCTCTGACACTTCTGATTGCAGCCCCTCTGTATGTACTGTCATCCAGTGAAACGAATTTGCAAGATTAGCAAGACCTCTTCCGAAAAGGTGATTCTCACGGGAACGGTGATGGTGATTTGTTTGATGCTGGTTTCACCGTCCACCGCGCATACTGTCCAACATCGCAATGCGGACGTGCACCTGCGTGTTGAGGATCAACTCCTTCGATGCACGGTTCATCTACGAAGAGACTGGTTCCTGGCCTTTCTTAACAGAACCGATCTCTTCAGCAAAAACATTTCTCCGGATATCCGGAAGAGGCTCCAGCAACAGGCAGAACGTCTGTTTCATCAAAACATGAGCGTACGGATCAATGGGAGCAGCGTTGAGACCGGTACGCCGGAGCTGCTTTTTTATGACCACGTGGCAAAAATGCCGCCTCTGGCCATGCTGACCTTTCGCATCAAACCACCGGAAAAGATCCGTACGGTTTCGTTTTCCTGGGACCTGTTCGAAAAACGAATCAATGGTTTGAGGAAGCAGGAGGAAAAACGAAACGGGGGTTCAACACGGCGGGACGTGAACGAACGTGAGGGGGGAATTTTACGGATGCCGCTTGAGATCAACTACAGAAAGCAGCGACGGCAGCTGGTTTTGACCCCGGAGACCCCTTCCTATACCTGGCACCATCCCGAGGCCGGAAACCCGATTTCAGACTCAAAACTGAAGGTGCAGAAACGACCGGCCCGGTATACCATACCGATTTTATCTCTGCTCAGTCTGATCCTGATTCCCGCGGTCCTGTACGCCTTTTCAGATCGAATTCCGATCCTCGTCGGAGGGATTGCCGTTCTGCTGACGTGCTCGTTTATGTTTCGTCATCATGCGAACGTCAGGTTTTCCTCCCCGTGGTCCACGGTTGTGGCGATACCGGACCGGGACCGCGCCCGATCCATCTTTTTGACCCTTCACCGCAACGTCTACAGAGCGTTTCGACTCCGTGACCGGGGACGGATTTTTGACACCGTTTCCCGGAGCTGTGAGGGGGAGTATCTTGAGCAAACCTACCGGGAAATTACACGCGGGATTCATCCGACGGGCACCCGGAAAGCTCATACCGAAATCGTCAAGGTGCAAGTGCTGGAGACGAAATGGAAGGGAAACGGTCGTTTGCCGGAACCCCATTTTCGGATTTTTTGTCGCTGGCGGGTATACGGGGCCGTCACCCACTGGAAACACACGCATGCCCGAGCCAATGAATATGCGGCCACATTTACCGTCACGGCGCGGGATCGCTGGAAAATAACGGGAGCACGCGTAAAAAATCATGTACGGATAAAATGATGATTCACCTTGAAGATCTCACGTTTCAGTATCGGGACAGTGATTTCACTCTCGACATCGGTGAATTGACGATTCCGGACGTTCCTCGAATCGGCGTCACCGGTCCCAGCGGTTGTGGAAAAACGACGCTGCTTCACCTGATCGCCGGTATTCTCACTCCGGATCGAGGACGGATCTCCGTGCACGGCTGTGCACTGACGGACCTCAGCGACGCCGAGCGACGGGCGTTTCGACTTCGCCGTATTGGATTGATTTTTCAGCGATTCGAACTGCTGGATTACCTGACGGTGCGTGAAAATATTCTCGTGCCATACTACATTCACTCGTCACACTCGCTCGCCGAAGAGAATCATGCGTTTGCCGAACAGCAGGCACGAGCCGCCGGTATCGAAACTCATCTGGATCGGTATCCGGAACAACTTTCACAGGGGGAGCGACAACGGGTGGCCATCTGTCGTGCACTTGTGACCGAACCGGACCTGATTCTGGCCGACGAGCCGACCGGTAACCTGGATCCGGAGACGACCGAGGGGATTATGAATTTGATCGACCGGCAGGTCGAACATCACGGTACCACGCTCCTGCTCGCCACTCATGAACATGATCTTTTGTCCGGGTTCGACCCTGTAATCGACTTTCAAACGCTTCATGATTGATTCCATATTAAAACCGTATCTTCACTTTACCTATCGGTACCTGGTTCATCACCGGGTCCGATCCCTGCTTCTGATATCGGCTCTTTCGATCACCGGATTCCTGCCGGTCACCGTACAGATGCTGGTGTCCTACTATCAGGATCATCTGCTCCGAAGAGCAACCGCCACCCCGCTGGTTGCCGGTGCAAAAGGGAGCCGTTACGATCTGGTCTTAAACACCCTTTACTACCGGGCTCGTCAGCCTTCCATACAGAAATTCGGCTCGTTTCGTTCACTCCGAAACGAACCGAATCAGACGGCGATTCCAATCTACAATGAATTTACCGCACGCGGGTTCCCGATCGTTGGTACAATCCCCACGTACTTTGATTTTCGGAACCTCGAGGTTCGGGAAGGAACCCGCCCGCTGATGGTCGGCGATGTGGTGGTGGGGGCCGACGTGGCGGAGAAGCTGGGCAAATCGGCCGGAGATCATCTTCTGTCGGACCAGCAAAATATTTACAATATCGGCGGGCGGTATCCGTTGAAAATGAACGTGACCGGGGTGCTGAAAGAATCCGGTACGCCGGACGACCGGGCTATTTTTACCGATCTCAAGACGGCATGGATTCTCAAAGGGATCGGTCATGGTCACCAGGACGTTCGGAAAGGGATCGATCCATCGGATCTCCTGAACAAGAAGGGAAAGAAGTTCGTGCTCAGCCAGGCGGTCAAAAGATACCGACATATCACCCCGGACAATCTTGAATCATTCCATTTCCACGGCAACAAGGATGATTTTCCCCTGACCGGTACCGTCATCGTGCCCGACAGTGAAAAAGCGAGAGTGTTGCTGATGGGCGAATACGAGACGCATGACAAAATAATGCTCCTGGAGCCCGCGGACGTCATCCGGGAAATGCTTCAGCTCGTTTTTAAGGTCCGCCAATTCTTTAACGCCAACTTCGCAATGGTCGGACTCTCGACGGCTCTGTTTCTTTTCCTTGTCCTTCTTCTTTCACTGCGAATACGACAGAGTGAGCTGGACACGCTGTTGAAAATCGGATGCAGCCGTTCCACCATCGTCCTGCTGCAGGTCACCGAACTGACCGTTGTTCTCGGGATCAGTACCGTTTTGGCATTGATTCTTTCCGCCGCCTGTTCCTATTACGTCATCTCAACAGGATGGATTTTGCAGATTTAATTGTGAGGTGAAGCCATGAACACATCTTTTCGGAAATCGGTTTTTATTCTTCTGTCGGTCCTGCTGATCGTCCATGGATCTTGTGATAACGGGACGGAAACAGATCGTGGATCGACGAAAACCGAGAAACCGGTCGTCTATACGTCCTTTTACCCACTTACCTTCTTCGTGGAACGTCTCGCCGGAAAACAGGTTACCGTCCACTGTCCCGTGCCACCGGGCGCGGATCCCTCGGAGTGGATGCCCGACCGTGATACGATAAAAAAGATGCAAAACGCGGATTTGATTGTTATTAACGGGGCCGGATACGAATCCTGGTTGAACAGGATCAGTCTTCCGCAGGATCGAATTGTGAATACCACACGGGCGTTTGAGGACCGGCTGATGACGCACGAAAAAGCCGTCACCCATTCACACGGACCGGAAGGAGAGCATCAGCACGCCAACCAGGACCCGCATACCTGGATGGATCCCGTACTTGCGATAAAACAGCTCGAGGCGGTCTATCAGGTGCTGAGCGATCTGGACCGGATCGGTGATCGGTCCCTGTTGAAGAAAAACCTTCAGGATTTGAAAGGCAAACTTCGTGAGATCGACGGAATATACAGGAACGTAAGTCTTTCCGGATCCGAGCTTCTGGTGGCGTCTCATCCGTCGTATAATTATCTGGCCCGAAGGAACAACTTCGAGATCCAGAACCTGACCCTTCCACCGGATCAAAAACCGCAGAAAAAGACGAGAAAACAACTCGATAAGCTTACCGAACGCGAACAGTCCGGTCACATCCTCTGGGAAACGCCCCCGGAATCAGAGGTCGAAGACTGGTACCAGAACGAATATCATCTCAAAAGCACCGTCATCTCCACGTGCGAACAGGATCCCGGTGAGGGAAACCGTCAAACCCCGAACTTCCTGACCGTCATGAAGAGAAATGCCGAAACGTTCAAGGAGATGTTCACCACGGAGAAGGATTAACGAACGTCGTCCAGGAAGAATCAGCCGTTATTTCTGCGTAACCGTACCGTGGATCGTCGTGGTGTAGACCCCGTCCGACCGTTTGTCGGCGGACCGGTTTTCCACGAAGGAGACGGACAGTTTGAAGGACGCGTTGCCGGGTCCGTCCGCGGAAGCTCGCACCGAAGCGCGTCCCCCGTTCTCGGGCGTGACGTCGGATCCTTTCTTCACCGCCCAGTTCCGACCTGAATTCTTCCGGAGCTTCAGACGGGCGGGGCGGGTGTCACGGCGGTTTCCGCGCCGGGAGAAGGAGCGGGTCGAAAGCGTCAGATCGGCTCCACTCGTTGAATTGGAAACGACGTTCCATTCCTGGGTTTTCGTGGTGCTCCCGGAGCTGGAACGGTCGAGGGTCACCGTTCGTTTGACCGGACCCTTCAGTTTCACGACCGTCGCCACGGTCACACTCATGACCTGGGAGGCCGTCGAGGATTCATTCTGTTGAGCAAACAGGGGGGAGGAGAAGGAAAGTGCGAAAAGGGCGAACAGGACGGAGCACCATGTTTTTGGTATCATTTTGGTCATGAGTTTTTTATTTGTGAAATGTTTTTTGATCATATCGGAGTATAATATAATGCAAGGCACGTTCCATACGTATTTATACATATATAATGGGTAAATTTTACTATATAAGGAATTATTTTACCGGTAATTTCCCGTTTTCGTTTGCACCGGTGCAAATGAAAAGCGAGGGATTTGCGCTCCTGCGAATGGTTGAAGGGAGCAGGGAGTTGCTGGACTTCAGGAATCCAGGGAACCGGGTCTTCGGACGGGGGAAGATCAAGATGGAGTACGATCATTTTATCCGGGGTATTAGACGTCCGATCTGATCTGCTGGAAATTTGTTCATGATTTCTTCAAAATACCGTTGCCTGGCAAGCACCATGACGGGAGGAATCCGCATCCTCCTTTTTTCGTCAACAATGTGCTTTTCCGGCATTGTATCCTCAAAACTCCTTGACCTTCAAAGAAGGATGCGGAGGCCTCGTATTTCTCGCGTTGTCATGCTAGAGATATGGGTAATTTGATCGACGATCAGGACCAATTAATTTTGCATCTCCTGCAGCAGAATGCCCGGCATCTGTCCTCCGGGGAGATATCGGAAGTGACTGAACTGTCCGCGAGCACGGTCCGAAAGCGGATTCAGAAACTCGAAGATCAAGGGGTGATCAAAGGGTACAGTGCCGACGTGGATTACGAGAAATCCGGTTATCCGATGCGAATGATTTTATTCTGTACCGCTCCGATACCGGAACGGGGCGATATCGTTGAGAAGATTCTCAATATCTCCGGCGTGGTATCGGTGCAGGAGTTAATTACCGGCCACGAAAATCTTCTTATCACAGCGGTCGGGGAACGGGACAGTGACATCACGCCAGTGGCCGAAGAGCTTCTGGACCTCGGTCTCAAAATTACGGATGAAGTGCTTGTACGCCGATATGCCCGGTCTTCTTTTGACGGGTTCCTCACGGATTCGGAGGATGAGGACGAAGATCAGAACGACTCGTAAATAGACCCTGGATCATTTGTGTTCATTCCGCTGCGTGGGGAGGGGGTTCATCCACCTCAATCTGCTGGAGCCTTTTCTCTGTTCAGGGGGGATGAATTGGGGGTTTTTTGGCCGGCCTCGTTACCGGTTTCCACGTGGTGTGGACGTTTCGATTTTTCGGATCCCGAGTATCGAATGATCTTCCCGTCCTGTTGTGGATCCAATATAAACAGATGAATCCAGTCGTTTTCAATCAGGGACTGAACGTTTTCATTTCGGTCGATCACGGTTCGAACGAGTTGTTCCGGCGCGTAAATAACGTTCGTCAGGCGCAGCGGTTCATGCTGGTGGATTGAATCGGTGGACATCAGTGATTGAAGAGGAAGTCCTCCCATCAGGTCTCCGCCGTTTCCCTGTACCACGCCGAAATTTCCCACTGGATTCTGGGTAATTTTGGAACCACTTCCATAGATCCCGTTCTCGACGGTTGAGAAGTAGTACTGGTGATTGATCCACTGGCACACCACCAGTGGACCCTGAATAATCTGTTCCAGCAACTGACCTTCTTCGTCTTCTCCCCACCGGTAAGAATGCAGAAAGGCTCGTCCTTCAAGGTTGAGTTCCGAACGAAGTTCCGTGGGGCCGATGACGAAACTGGCGTTCCCGGCCAGTCCCCATTCCGGACGAGTCTGGGCCCAGTCGGAAGCGCGTTGACGGGTCTCTTTGACAGGCCGGTCCGGGGAAGCCTGGGGCATATCCGACGTACGTTCCCGCGTGGCTCGACGG
The DNA here is from genome assembly GCA_964606115.1 of uncultured Planctomycetia bacterium. GTDB lineage: Bacteria > Planctomycetota > MHYJ01 > CAYXQY01 > CAYXQY01 > CAYXQY01. The sequence goes on from CAZSFH010000017.1 coordinate 15,003, forward strand.
CGTGCCTGGACCAGATCACGTTCGAGTTGCTGAAAAAGGTCCGGGGGTTTTTCGTCTATGTGTTCGGTGAGGAGGGTGACCTGGTCGGTGGTGGTATCATGCCGGGCTGCAACAAAGATCGTATCATCGGGAATTTCATAACCGTCTTCCTGAAGGGTGTTGCGCACGGAATCCTGGTTGCAGATGGCGGCAAGCATTCGAGCGTTGGGAACCCCGGAACTTCCAGCACACGCTCCACATTTCAGGCTGGAGTCAAACGGGTTGTTCGCCGTCGTACTTTCGTGCCCGGCAAAAACGACAACCGGGGCGAACTGTTTCCAGCCCATGAGATCAAAGGCGGTGCGGGCGTAAGCCACTTTGTCCTCAAACGGAATACCGTCCGTGAGATCGCAATTATCATCGGCGTTTGGTCCTTCACCGTCGAGATCCGGCTGGATGGCGGATTCATGATCTTTCAGCGCCTGCGGGAGCATGGACTGAACCTGACGGGAGAACAGACCGGGCCAGAGGGTCCGACCAATCAGACCGAGTCCGTAGAACAGGCCCGACAGTTCCACGAAGCTGAACGCAGCCGTGATATTATTTTTCAGGCGTTTGAGGGTGTTTTTCGTACCGCTCAGCAGATTCAGGAAGGACGAGCGAAATTGGTTCGCTCCTTCGCGGCCGGAGGACGGCTTTTCGTCCACGAAGTGTTCCGGCTCGACGATCGGCGGACATGCGTCCACGCTGGCCGCTCGACCGAACCATCGGCGACGGACCGGTATGCCGAAGAAGCCCGCGTATCCGTGTGTTTCATAAGAACCGGAAGCTTCGATGTGACGTCGTATAATTTCGGACCGGGTATCTATACAGAACACAAACTGAGCGTCGGGTCGCTTGTCTTTTTTTTCTGCTTCGTCCGGAACGCGCCTGGAGATTTGATCAAGGAGTCCGGCCTGGTAGGTTTCCTCCCATGCTTCCAGGAAACAGCGCCGGAGCGCGTGGTGCTCGTTGGGATCATCCGGGGGGTCATCGGTTGGTTCCGGGATGATACGGGCGTCGAGGTTGTTGGCCAGAAGGAGGCGGACCGCAAGATAATCCACAAGGTCTACCGGAGGTGGGCTTTGATCATCCCGACGATTCGATTCGACCCGGTATTTCAGGTGCCCCACCCAGCCCGGCAGGGTGGAAAGGTGGTGGGTCACTACCTCCTTCCAGCGCTGTTCGGGAATGTTGTCGAAGATCTGTTTTAGCGCTTGGTAAGGGTCTTCTGGTATATCCCAGCCGGCGTGGTCTCCGTTTCCATTCAGATGGTGATCGTAGGGTGCCAGCTTCAACCACGATTGATAAAAACCCTTTTCCCGAAAGGGCATACTCCATTTCGATCGACCTTCATCAAGGTAAACGGAAAGCCATTTCTCCAGAATCTGGTTGACGTGTTGTTCGGTCGGATCCAATTTTCCTTCCCCGGGTGGTTCCGGAGCCGCCGACTCAAGCTGTTCGATCACGTCTTCCGGTGGCTGATCAAAATCATGTTCACGCAGTTTCGACGATAGTAACTCTCGATCAATCTGGCCCTGTTCCAGGGCTTCACGAAATTGTGCGGCGGATGGATAACCATTACCACCGAACCATTCTTGAGCTTCGAGAAGTGCTTCGTGAAACGGCTGGTCCTCGAAACCTGAAAGGGGGTTGGCGGTTACGTAAGAATACAGCGGCCAGGATTTCTGAATATGTTCGGAGACGGCGTCCACCGTCTCGTCCATCTTTTGTTTGAAGTTAGACATGATACTCGTCTCGAGAAGCCAGAATTGTATCAGGATGAGGTTGACTCGCGTTCAGCACGTACACGTATAACCAGGGGACGTAACGGTACTGTTCCGTTTCGAAAAACACATAGGCGACCGTAAAGAGAATCATGATCAGATAATGCATCCAGGTAAGGGGGGTCGAGGTGGCAATCATGGGAAGATCGGATAGGAGGGCCGTGATGATCACGTAGATCCCGGAATAGATCGCGGTGACGAGCAGTGCCACCGCGGGAAAGATCCACCGGGCGACGTCCGGAGCGTCCCGCCTGAGAAAATCCCGGGTCCCGTGAAACACCGCAAAAACCACCATGAACATCAGAACGAGGCCACTGTTCAGGGACCTCCCCTTGCCCGTCAGCAACGAGAAGATGAGACCGGCTGCCACGGCCGTCAACAACGTGGAGACGTGGACGAAGAAAGAGGAAGTGGATGAAGTTGTTTGGGGATCGGGTCGTTCGATTGTGGAACCGGTGTTGAGGAAAAGATAGCCTTTGTAGAATCCGTGGAGAATAAGATGGGTGACGGCGGCTGAGAAGAATCCCAGACCACACTGGAGAAGCATGAATCCCATCTGCGCCACCGTAGAACAGGCCAGTCCGCGTTTAACATGGGTCTGGACGGATTTCCACATTTTCCCCATCAGAGCGGAAAGGCCTCCCACCCCCACAAGGATGGTCATCAGGGGAAGTCGATCGGCAAACAGCGGGGCAAACAGGGTCAGGAGAATCCCGCCGGCATTGACGAAACCGGCGTGCATGAGCGCCGACGCCGGCGTCGGCGCGGTCATGGAGGACATCAACCAGCCCTGCACCGGATAAAGACCGGATTGAATCATGGCGGCCAGAATGAGACCACAAAAAATGAGGTTAATTTTCCAGCCTTCAACATTGGCAACATTCCGCAAGGCCTCCGGCAGGACCGCGGTGCCGGAGATGACGTACATCCCGGCGAACGCGAGTCCGACGAGAAAGGAGCTGGTCAGGAAATAATGACGAGCCAGCGTCCCGGCGGCACGTGCCTGAGGCCAGTCCGTCTTATGACCGATCAGGGCGGCCATCTGGAGGCCCATCACCAGCCAGCTCAGAAAGAAGAGCAGGAGGTGGTCGGTCGCGGAAAGGACCAGCACGCATATCAGAAACACCGTGCACCGAAGGTAGAATCTGCCGATCCGATGATGGCCACTCATGTAGCGTCGGCTGAACCGAAGAATCAGAAGGGTCAGCAGCGTCGCAT
>CAZSFH010000017.1:18035-20841 GCA_964606115.1 uncultured Planctomycetia bacterium
CCTCGAGAGGCCATCAAACACAAGATAAGGCTCCATCCCCACCCATTCCCGAATGGGTTCGGGCCAGAACATCAGGAAGAGTCCCAGGATCAGCAGACTTCCCGTCAAGATCTCAAAGAAGGTCAGATGCTCATTCAGATCCGTTCTCATCGCCGTCGATCATACAGATTAATTCCATGAAGCGTGTCAGTTAGATTAAAAATCGGAATTAATATAACAGATTGTTCTTGACAAAATCAAATGGGATCAATCTGATCCGTAAAGGGATCGTTTTACACGTCGCCCCTGTCGTTCGAGATCATTTCAGGTGAGGTGCCTCTTCGGGTCACGTTTTCGTCGAAAAGGAATCTCAGCGAGTGATCTGCGGGGGCTTTCGATCCTTTTAACCCGTCCATCGGCAATGCCGGAGGACGATGAAAGCAGGACGTGATTGAAGATTACGTCATCTTTCATCTGAGATGGGGTTTCTTCCGGTCGAACTCCTTGAAGAGTACATGCTGAGATCTGACTGAGTGTCCCCTTTTCAGATCCGGCTTATTCAACGGGAATGCTGGGAACTGAAATTCGAATTTGTTAAGATGGATGATCAAGTTTATGTTGCTCAAATTTTCCGTGAGAAAGCCATGCAAATTCCCCGGTACCGGAGCTTTGTTGTCCTGTTTATGTTTCTCTTCCTGATCGTTCCTTCTGTTTCCGGAGAGGACAAAACGGCAAAAGAACAGCGGAACAAGATCAATACCCTTCTGAAAACATTTCGCGAGGGGGACCGTCCGGTGAATATCGGTTTCATTACGGCGGTTGTGGAAGAGTCGATCAAGTTCGGATCGAAGGCGGTGGAAGAGGGAAACGAAAAGAAAGCTTATGAATTTTATCGATCCTCGGTGAAGGATCTCTTGAAGCTGGCCAATTCGGATCGATCCGTGACGGAGGAAGCAAGTCAGGCGGTCGATATTTTACGGGAGGCGTTGCGTCAGTCCCGCTCCCGCTCGTCGGCTTCCGATCAAGCATGGACCATGCGTTACGGCTTTGATCGCGTACTTAAAAAACAAAAAATCCTGAAAATTGAAGCAAAAGCTCTGATCGAGCTGGGAAAAAAGTATTACCGAAACAGTCAATTCTGGGCCGCCGGAGACGCTTTTGAACGACAGACTCGGCTCCTGGAGGAACTTTACGGCGAATCGAAAACGGATTTGTCCATTGATCTTCGAACGGGACCGTTTTATTACGCTCACGCGCTGTTTGCCGACGGAAACTTCAAGAAGTCGGCTCAAGCTCTGAAAAATGCTCACAGCTACATTCCGGATTGGAGGAAGTATAACACGAAAGTTGAGAGACGAAAGAATTTTCCCGATTCCTCCAGGTATGATCGTCTGCTGAAGAACCTGAAGAAACAGACCCGGGACGCCGCTCAACCTGCGCTTCATTTTTTGCTGGGGTATGAATACTACATGACGGAAAAAAAGAAACAGGCTCGGGAAGAACTGGAAAACATCAATGAGGACAGTTCGTACGGCGAGATCGCCGAAACCTATCTGACTTCTCTGAAGGACGAGAAGGACTCCGAGTCGGAAGGAGAAAAGACGTTTTAGTTCGACCGTTCGGATTTCCGCGATCAGGTTTGATGAGGAGGTTCTCTCACGAGACTTCATATGGGACCGGCCTCATTCCGTTGGAATGTCACGCTTTTCTCCGTCTCATTATTTTCAGATCCGGTCTTTTTAAAGGGAATGAAACCAATGAACAGGCAACAACCTGGTTCTGCAGCCAGCTGGCTTCCTCTTGGCCTTATCGCATTACTGATGCTTGTCGGGTGTGGGGAACAATCCCGGGATGAGATCCTGACGCCGATACGAAAAAATCTGAAAGCTCTTGATCAAGGAGAGATTGAACGTTCCATGGAATTTATGCATCCGGATTCTCCAAAATATGAATCCACCCGGCGCATCCTGAATAATTTACATGGAAGGTATAAATTAAACTATAAATTAGAAGAGTTGGAGATTCTTGAGGTGAATCAGAACAAGGCGCGCGTCCAATTTGTGCAAATCACGCGAAAAAAAAGTGGTCCGAAATTCAAAGATAATCGACTTAAGGGAGTTCATATTCTGAAGAAACACAACGGAAAATGGAAGATCTGGGATTCGAAGCAAAAAGAAATTAAATACCTGGATTGATCTTCAATCATGAGACGAACGGTCCTGTTCTTTATACTGATTTTTGTCGCCGGTTGCTCCAGCACGAATGTGAGGTTTCCCGGAGGGGATCCGGGTCCTCTCCCCTCCGATTCGGAGGGGCCTCCTGGTTCGTTCAGCGGTAAATCCGGGTATCAACGCCTGTACGATCGATTCGAGCAGCGGTATCGACAGATCTTCGAACATCTTGACGGAAGCGTCCTTAAGCTCCGGAACATCGGTAATCGATCGGTTTTGCTGGTGGCCCGGATGAAGTCCATGATGACCGTCGACGGCCGGAAAGCACTGCAGGAGGTCGCATATGATTACCGTGTGGCATGGGATCAGTTCAACACTCAGAATCCGTCGCGGATTGATCGACGGAGGTTGAGATCGGCCGGAGATGATTTGCTGGAGAAATTTCATCCTCGACTCGTACAGGTCCAATCCGACGCCGAGGTGACGTTGGTCGATTCGTCTTCGTCCTCCGGAGCGTCCGATTCGTCCATCGGAGAAGAAAAGAAGACCGTTTCCTCCAGGGGTCCCGGTTCCGATTCTGGAGATGAGGAGACGGCGGAGGCCAAAGCCTCCACCTCCGGTTCTTCGTCCGAAAGCGACGGGAGCGAGTCGACGAA
>CAZSFH010000017.1:20851-22385 GCA_964606115.1 uncultured Planctomycetia bacterium
TTCATCAACGGATCACTCGAATATCTCGAAGACCGTCCCCCCTCAGGATCGGTACCCGAAACTGTACAGCCAGTTTCGAACTCATTTCAATAAGATATTTGAACTTATGGGGGAGCAAATTCTCCAGACCCGAACGTCCGGGAAGCGGACCGTAAAGGTTATGGATCAAATGCTTGAGATGGTCACCGGGAGGGATCAATCCCGGCTCCGAGAGTTCGCCGGAGATTACCGCGCGGCCTGGAAACAGTTTGATCTCCGGGACCCGACGATCACCGATCGAAATAATTTAAAGAGCGCTGGTAACGACGTTCTGAAGCACTTCAAACCGTCCGGGGTGAACCTGAAGTAGGCCCTCGAAGGTTCAGCGAGGGGCCTTCAGCTGTCTCCGGCATAATAGGGAACCGTTCAGTACAAATTCGTTCAGGCGATTTGCTGATCCTCCCGCATTCCGAGCGAAGGGAAGACGGTTAACGATCAGATCAAATTTCGGGAGAGCGCTATTCAGCGATCGGACCTATTCCAGAAAACGGACCACCGGCAGTGGCCCCTTCCGCAATCTCCGTGGGTTCTTCGCATGACGTGGCACGATTTGCTGTTTTTGCACTGGCCGGTACCGGAGGACCAACTTCGACCCCTTGTTCCCGACTCGTTGGCGATTGAAACCCGCTGTGGATCGGCCTGGATCGGTGTCATTCCCTTCACCATGACGGACGTGGCTCCTCGCGGGGTGCCGGCTCTTCCACAGATCTCCTCCACCCCTGAGATCAACGTGCGTACGTACGTGACGGACGAAACGCACCCGGGGGTCTGGTTTTGCTCCCTCGACGCGCAAAACCCGCTGGCCGTGGGTTTGGCACGGGTCTTCTTTCACCTTCCGTATTATCGAGCTCGGATGCGTTCCGAATCCGATAAAGAGGGCTGGATTTATTACCGGACCACTCGACTTAACCGCGAACAGGGTCCGGTGCGCTTTCACGCTCGCTACCGTCCGAGCGGAGAACCGTTCCGGCCGGAACCGGGTACGCTCGAGCATTTCTTTGTCAACCGTTACTGTCTTTACTCAGAAGACCAGTATGGAACCCTGTACCGATGTGACATTCACCACAAACCATGGCGCATCCAGCCCGCCCGGGCGGAGGTCAAACGAAACACCATGGGGCGCCCGATCGGCTGTGCGTTTTCCGAACCGGCCCCACAGATCCATTACGCCCGAAAAATCAGGGCCGTGTCCTGGTTGCCACAAAAACTGTAGAAGCGGGGGGATCTGAAAAACACTGGTGCGCAATCGTAGAAGAAAAACATGAATTTTCGAACCAAGCGACGGAACGGATCGCAACGGAACGCCCCCCATCCCTTCCTTCCGTCCCCCCGCGAACCAACCTCCCCTCACCGGAGATCCCTCCTACTTGAAATGGAGAGTCCGGTCGTTATAATCGAAAACAAATCTCGAGGTGAATCGTAAAACGCGAACTCCAACCACGAGTTCTCAATTTTGACCCCGCCGAAACTTCTGACTAAAAAATCTGCAACCCTC
>CAZSFH010000018.1:0-1889 GCA_964606115.1 uncultured Planctomycetia bacterium
CAAATCGATCCCGGAAGCGTGACAGAGCCTGCGGGGTAAGTGAAATTTCCGGCAATAGGACGATCGCCTGCCGGCCGGCGTCGATCACCTCGCGAATGGAGCGAAGGTACACTTCCGTTTTACCACTCCCGGTTACGCCGTGGAGAAGGAAGGTTTCGTGGCACGGCTCACGAGCCGCCGGCCGGATGTGGTCGAGGGCGTCTTCCTGAGCCTCCGTCAGCGTTTCCGGAACGGGATCGGGTTCCGGGAGGTGGTCGTAAAGATTTTCGAAGGGTTCTTTTTTGGAGGTCACTTCGAGCAGGCCGTCCTTTTCCAGGGTTTCGATGGGAGAGCGAGAACAGTCGACGGTCTCCATCAGGTCCTGCAGGAGGGGATCCGTCTCTCGGTGGGGGCGCAGCTCATCGAGAAGTTCGCGTCGTTTCTGAAAACGGTCGGAGAGGTTCTCCAGGTAATCCTCGATTGTCCCTTCGTCGGCGGTCAGGTGGACGTACGTGCGGGTCGCTCGGGTGGTGCCGTCTCGGACGGACCCCGGCAGTGCGGCCTGAAGCGCCTGTCCCCAGGAACAGAGGTAGTATCGTGCGATCCACCTGGTCAATGCAAGCAGTTCATCGTCCAGCAGCGGTTCCTCGTCCACCAGGTCCAGGACCGGTTTGACCTGATCCTCGTCGACGTCCGGATCCTCCGTAAAACCCACGCAATATCCGATGGCCTCCCGGTGGCCGAACGGCACCCAGACCCGGCATCCTTTCTGGATGCGCGACGCAAGCGGAGAAGGAATATCGTAATGAAATGATTTTCTCAGGGGGAGGGGAAACGTTACCGTCGCGAACGAGGGCGATGGGGAATCGCTCAATATTACAGGTATCCTTCTTCTTTTCGCGGATTAAAGCCTTCAAAGGCTTCGAGAGCCTCTTTTTGTTCGTCTGAGATTTCCGAGGGAAGATGGATGTGGACGCGAACATACAGATCTCCCTGTCCGTCCCCTTTCAACTTTGGCATGCCCAGGTCTTCGAGCCGAAACTGCTGGCCGGACTTCGTGTCCGGAGGAAGCGTCATGGTCGCCGAACCTTCCATGGTGGGCACCTGAATCTTACCACCCTCCACGGCTTCGAGGGGGGAAATGGGGACCTCACAGTAAAGGTCATCGCCATCACGGTCGAACGTGGGATGTTCCTGCATGCGGACGATCAGGTAGAGATCCCCGCGCTCGCCCCCCCCGGCTCCAAAACCACCTTCCCCTTTCAACCGCACTTTACTTCCTTCTTTAACGCCGGCCGGAATGTCCACCGTAATTGTTTTTTGTTCCGTCGTATAACCATTTCCCCCACAGGTCGAGCAGTTCGGGGACGGGTTTCGACCGCAGTTTGGGCAAACTCGGGGATGTTCCATGCGGAAGCGGCGCTGAGTTCCCGTGTACGCTTCGTAGAGCCGAACTTCAATTTCATTTTCAATGTCCTCCCCTCGCTGTTTCATCCTTCCTCGCCGGGTTTGCTGACCCGTTCCGCCCCGGCCGGAAAACTGTTGACCGAACAGATCTTCCATGCTCCCCCCGCCCTGAGCACCGCCCGAATAGTAGTCGCCGAAAATTTGCTCAAAGAAATCACTGAAACCGGCTTTGCCGGAAAGGTCCTCCCATCGAACGTGTTGCTGACCACCTCTGCCTCCCCCGCGTGCACCGGACCGGTCGAATCCACCGCCGCCCTGGTAAGCCTGCTGCCAGTCCGATCCGAGAGAGTCGTACCGCTGACGTTTTTCCTCGTCCGAAAGAACCTCGTACGCTTCCTGAACCTCTTTAAATTTTTCTTCCGAACCTTCGTTCTCCTGGTTCAGGTCGGGATGATGCTCACGAGCTTTTTTACGGTACGCTTTTTTGATTTCCTCCTGGGAAG
>CAZSFH010000018.1:1899-21937 GCA_964606115.1 uncultured Planctomycetia bacterium
TCTTTGTAGTTCATTGTCCGAGGAGATCAATTTCATCCGCGGTAACGGTTCCCCGGCGACGGTACACGAGAAGGACAATTGCGAGAGCCACACCCACTTCAGCCGCGGCGAGGGCCATAATAAAGAGGGCCAGAATCTGGCCGTCCATTAACTGTTTGTGATAGGCCATCGCCACGACCGCAATATTTGCACCGTTCATCATGATCTCGATGGACAGCAGAATGATGAGGACGTTCCGGCGCAGCAGGACCCCAGCGGCCCCGATCACAACGAGGAACGCGCTCAATATTAAATAATGTTCGAATCCAATCGTCATTCGTCTATGTTTTTTCGGGAAAGCACGACAACACCGATAATCGCAACGAGCAGCAAAATCGAAATTGCCTCAAACGCAAGGAGGTGCCGCTGGAACATCACTTCCGCGAACCGGCTGATGGAGCCAAATGATTCGGAGGGAGTTCCTTCCGCGGCCGCTCCCGAGCGAATTCCGATCAGGAGCAACGACAGTATGCTCGCGCAAACGAGAAGCGCGACGCCGCCGGGAATGGTCAACGATTCCTGGGGGAGCTCTTCCTCGGGAATATTCATGGCCATAATGATAAAGATAAAAATAACCGTAATGGCATCCCCGTACAGGAAGATCTGCATGACGCCGAGAAACTGGGCCTGCAGCGTGAAAAACAGTCCCGCGAGGCTCAGCACGAGCACGAGGAGCCACATCACCGCCGTTACCGGCTGCCGCCGTGTAATGACGACAAAGGAGGCGATCACGGACAGAAAACCGAACACGTAAAAAGCGATATTCGTCATCAGTTCATATCCAGAAGGTCTTCCTTGTCCATGATAAAGTCCGTTCGCTCTTCGCCGGCCATCTCGTACACGCCGGTGTCCATTCGGATGGCGTCTTCCGGACAGGCTTCAACACAGAGCCCACAGAAAACGCATCGGAGTTCATCGATCAAGAATTCCTCGGGCCACTTTTCAATTGAAGGATCCGGGTGTTCTCCTTCGTCGATATGGATACAATCGGCCGGACATGCCGTCTGGCAGAGCATGCAGGCCACGCATCGTGGATCACCGTTCTCACGTTGGGGCAGCCGGTGCAGACCACGGTATCGGGAGGGTAACGGCCGTTCCTCCTCCGGGTACTGCACGGTGGGCAATTCACCGCTGGGATTGGTCAGGTTCCGGAGCAGGTGACCGAGCGTCACCGCGAGACCCTGGACGATTTCGACCAGGTACGTTTTCTCCGGGAACGTGACCTCGGCGTCTTCCTTGATCTCCTTTTCGCGGGTTGTTATTTTCATGAGAATCCTGCACCATTCGAGTGCAATAGAACGGGACCATTCATGTAAAACAAGTGTCCCGCCAGGCAAGAACGGGGAGGAAACAAAGCTGAATCAGGTTAAAAATTTTATCACGAATGGATCGTGTTCTCAAGACATGAAATAAACAGGGCACGGTTTTCGTTATAATAACGTTAACGTGTTTTCAGCAGGAACGACGTGATTCATGACGTTCGACTGAAAAGGAGGGTTTGCCGTGGCAAATCTCGATGAGTTTGAGGAGATCGTTTTTCCTCATCTTGATCAGCTGTATTCGTTCGCGTTCTACCTGAACGGTGAGGAAGCGGAAGCCCAGGATGTTCTTCAGGAGACCATGGTCAAAGTCATGAATAACTTCGACCGATACGAAAAAGGGACGAATTTCAAAGCCTGGGCCTCCCGCATCATGAAGAATCTGTTTATTGACCGTCGCCGAAAAAAGAAGCCGGCGAGCACGGATTTCGAAAAGTACGAGCCGGCGGCCCGGGAAGGTTCGCAACCGTGGTCGGACGTGGAATTAATGTCCGAAGAGACGCTGGTGAACCGATTTTTTTCGGATCAGGTCAAGGAAGCGTTAATGGAGTTACCGGAATCGTACAGGATGACGCTCCTGTTGAATGCGATTCATGATCTGTCGTACGCCGACATTGCGGACGTCATGGAATGTCCGAAAGGGACGGTTATGTCTCGTTTGTACCGGGCCCGGCAGGAACTCAAGCGAACCCTCTCCGATTTTGCGGAGGAACACGGTTTTGTTCGATCAGAGTCAGAAACAATGAAAGAAGTAGAGGACACATCATGAACTGTGAAGAGGCCCGAAAATACATCTATCCAATGCTCGACAACGAGCTGGATACCGAGACCAACCTGGAAGTGCTTTCACACCTGAATATGTGTGAATCCTGCCAGGAACGACTCGAGGTGGAGAAGTCGTTTCAAAATCAGCTGTCCGGTGCGCTTTCCGGGAAATCCGTGCCCGATGACACACGGGGGTTGATTGAGGAGGAGCTGGCGGAGGCCCGGGGCAATCACTCGTTTTTTCGCCGTCTTCAATCCGGGATCAACCGGGTGCTTCCGGCCGCCGCGGCGGTTCTTCTGTTTGTGGCGGCGGGAATGGTGGTGTACTCTGGAATTGGGTTGAACGGCGGAGATCGCTCCGGTGAAATACTGAGCACCATGCCCGCCTATCACGAAAAATTGATGCAGTCGAACAAACATCATTACGAGCAACAGGTCAGCACTCAATCGTTTCTCACGCAGGAGCGTGTCCAGAAGCAATTGGCCGGACGGTTCCGTTCACTCAATAAAGAGGTTCGAATCCCCTCGCTGGATGAGAAACAGTGCAAGATTCTGGACGGAGGTCTCGACGCGGATTCATGGAACCAATTCGGGGCTCCCTACTATTACGTGGTCTACTGTTATCAACCCGGGGAGAACGCTCAGTACGGGATTACCCACCTCGCCGTGAAACAATCCGCGCCGCGAACCGCAATTTCATTCGGGAAAAAGGAGGACGGCCGCGTCAAACGGAAAGGAGACCTCCATTACATCCAGAAGGACAATGGAAAGTTGAACACGGTTTTCTGGGGAGATCAGACGTATACGTTTGCACTTATGAGCGACCAGGTTTCCCTGGATAAGTTGCTTGAGCTGGCGGAATACGCAAAGAAAAAGAGACGGCCGGAGACCCCGGGAAAAAAAGCGACGCTGCAGCCGATCGAGAATAACGACTTTTAAGCTCCGCTCATTTAAGTCGGTCCTGCCGACGGGGGTCACCCTTCAGATCGGCTGCTATTCGACCCCGTGTATGAGGTGAGCGTATGAATTAGAAATCATGTCCCTCGAGATCCATTCATTCCATATGAGGTCTCACTCGAGGTCCAGGGAGCCCCGGCTTTAATTTTGAAATACTTCCCGGGTCTTTTTACCATCCCGTTCAATCATTCGTACGATTTTGGAGACAGGGTTTTATGGCTCATCAAAGATTGTCCGGCCGTTCGTCCACGTGTTTCCTTTTCTCGAACGTTCTCCTTCCGAATGTTCTCGGCGTTTTTTTTCTGGTAACCGGGATGATCCCGGGGGTGACCGCCGACCCCGCCGCTTCCATTTACACGGGCACCGCCTCCGATGCGACCGTCCGTCTCGCTGCGCTGGAACTCCGCCGGTACGTGTACCTCCGGACCGATCGGTTGATCTCCGTGAAAGCGGACGAGCCGTCCGACGGGGCGGCAGGAATTTTTCTGCGCGTGGACGAACAGCTTGAACCCCAGGCATATGCGTTTGACGCGGTGAACCGGGAGGGAGGATCCCGTTTACTGACGATTCGAGGAGGGTCATCGGTGGGGGTGCTGTACGGGGCGTATCACCTCGCCGAAACGCTCGGTGTTCGTTTCTACCTGCACGGGGACGTCGTCCCGGATCGTAAAATAGCGTTTGAGATTCCGGACCTTGCCGGGACTCATAAACCGCTGTTTCAGAACCGGGGTATTCTTCCGTTTCACGATTTTCCCGAGGGGCCTGACTGGTGGAGTCGGTTACAGTACCGGACGGTACTTTCTCGGCTTCCGAAACTCCGGATGAACTTTTTCGGTCTGCATACGTATCCACCGGGCGACAAAGGACCGGAACCGACGGTCTGGATTGGCCGGAAAAAAAACATCAACGAAGATGGGTCCGTTCGTCATAGTTATTCTTCCAGCCATTATACCACGAGCCGGGACACGTGGGGATATAAACCGGCTCGTACGAGCACCTATTCGAACGGTGCGGGATCGATCTTTTCCCGGGACGTGTACGGTGCGCCGTATATGAACGGCCTGGCTCCGTGGCCGGAGAACCCGGAGGAGTCCAACCGCCTGTTCAATCGATTCGGATCCCTGCTGAACGACGTGTTTACCTTCGCCGAGCGGGTTGGTATTCGGTCTACCATCGGAACGGAACTTCCACTCAAGCTTCCCGAATCGGTTCGGAACCGGTTGAAGAAAGACGATCGGGATCCGTCCGAACCGGGAACGATTCAGCATCTGTACGAAGGAATGTTCGAACGCATCAAACGGACTCATCCGCTTGATTATTATTGGCTGTGGACTCCGGAGGACTGGATGTGGAACAAGGCGAAATCGTCGCACGTCCACCGGGTGAAACGTGATCTTCATCTGGCCATGAACGCCCGCGCCTCCGTCGATGCTCCGTTTCAGCTCGCCACCAGTGGATGGGTGGTGGGTCCGGATGAAAATCCCATGCTATTCGATGAATTGCTTCCGGACGACGTTCCAATCAGCAATATCAACGAGTTCGTGGGATTTTCAAAGGTCGATCAATCCTATGGACAAATGGGGGACCGGTCGAAGTGGATTATTCCCTGGCTCGAAGATGATCCGGCCATGGTGATTCCCCAGCTCTGGGTGGGGCGTATGCGTATGGATGCCCATGACGCGAAGACGTATGGAGCGACTGGACTCATCGGAATTCACTGGCGCACCCGGGCGGTGGGTCCGATGGTCGCAGCGCTGGCACGCGCTGGGTGGACGCAGTCCGGCTGGTCGAGAACACCCGGGTCTGAGCTGGAAGAAGCCAATTCTGATCCGGATATGCCCGCGTACGACTTCTACCGGGATTGGGCCCGTCACCAGTTCGGGAAAAACGTCGCGAAACCGGTGGCGAAGCTGTTTGCACGCCTTGACGGGGGGCCACGTGGACAGGATTACAAAGCGAACCTTCCACGACCGTCCGGATGGAAGAATGGCCCCGGTGGCGTGAAGCCCGACAACCGACCATGGGAAGAGGTCAAAAAGCAGTATGATTTCGTGCAGACGATGACCTCCCTTCGGTCAAAGATCAGGGGAGCGGGGAACCAGGCTCGTTTCGATTACTGGCTTGAACAGTTCCGATATCTCCGGGCGATGGGTCAGTTGATGTGTACCTACCATGATTTTAAAACGGTCATGGAGGAATTGGAGGAAACGGAAGCCTCGGAAGAAAAAAAGGAAATTGCACACAATCGGGCGTTGCCGTTGCGAAAAAAGCTCGTCGATCAGTATACGGACATGATGAATTACCTTCTGCAGTCGATTACGACGGTGGGCGGCATGGGAAACGTCACCAACTGGGAACAGCACAACCGGCCCATGATGTTCGACAAACCGGGTCAAGCACTTCGGTCCGTTCTCGGCGGAGCGCTCCCCGAAGAAGCGCGGCTTCCCGATTCATACACAGGGGATCGACACGCTTTTCTGCCGGTTCAACCCGGTAACGTACGACCGGGCGAGTCCGTATCGATCACCGTGGTGACGATCGGATTTGATCAGCCCGAGGGAACCCTGCACTGGCGAAAGCTGGGGGATGATTCATTTGACAGCGCCCCCCTGGAACACGTTCGGGGTGGCGTATACTCCGCCGGGATCCCCGAGGAAGTGACGTCATCGACCTTTGAGTATTACGTGGTACTCCGGCCGGAGGAGGGGGAGCCCCTATATCTCCCGGCGACCGCGCCGGACCTGAACCATTCCGCCGTTCCGATGCCGGAGAGAAAATGAGTGCATGTCCCGCCGGCAGCGGGAACGGGAACAAAAGGACGAAAACGGATTGAGGTTGCGGATTTCCCGCGTTGTCATGTTAGGATCCCGGAAAGAGCGAAGACGGTGAAAATTGAGGCCAGGCGTCGACCATCGAACCCCACAATTGCGGGTTGGTCGTTTTTTGGCAACCTTCATCTTATCGAGAAATGTTCTCATGAGTATTCAACGACTTTTTGACCAGGTCGACCTGATCGAGGGAACCACCGGAGGCCGGCCCCTACGGCTTCCGCTTCTGAAAGGAGAGGATCGAACGATGTTGCTCGACACCGGTGCGGCGTCCCACGTGGACGGTCTCATCAAACCGGCGCTGGACGAGGTCGGTTTGTCCCCGGATGATCTTTCCATCATTCTCGTGACCCATCCCGATTTCGATCACCAGGGAGGAAACGCCGCACTCAAACGAGAAGCGCCGCACGCACTTCTGGCGTGCGGAGACGCGGATCGGCCGCTGGTCGAGGTTCCGGAGGTGATCTACGAACGGCGGTACGACGCCTACCGGGAAAAACACAAGCACCACTACGACGAGGACACAAAGGAGTTTATCATGGACGAACTCGGGGCGTATCAGCCCGTGGACCTGACGTTTTCGGGGGGAGAAAAGCTGCGGCTGTCGGACGACTGGGCGGTCGAGATCGTCTCGCTTCCCGGACATTCCCGCGGCCATCTGGGGGTTCTGGATCGAAAACACCGCGCTCTTTACGGTGGAGACGCTATTCACGGTTCGGTCTATCTGGACACCGACGGAAAACCCGCCCTCTGTCCAACTTACCTCCACGTTCAGCCATACCTCGACACGATCCGGTTTGTCGAACACCTGGAGATCGACACGTACAGCGGGTGTCACTGGTCGGTCAAGACCGGGGATGAGATTCGGGCGTTCTGTGAGGAGAGTCGGCGATTCGTCAGGCGCCTCGAAGCGTTGATTGTTCAAACCGTTCAGGAATCCGGAGGAATGACCTTGACGGAGCTGTGCCGTGACCTCGGCCCGAAGATGGGGGATTGGCCGGAGGACGTTCACGACGAGATGTGTTACGCCGTTGCGGGTCATCTGCGGGACCTGACCGATCGCGGGCGTCTGACGGAACATGATGAGTCCCGGCCGGTCGAGTATCATGTTCAGGAATAATGGGAGGAAACCATGGAGGTAGTGGAGTTGAGTCCGTTTTCATCAACGCGGATTGACCTGTTCACCCCGTTAATTCCTTTTTTAGATCGGTCTAAGGAGACCCCGTACATAGGCAACGAAAAACACACCGTTATGCGCCAAAAACCGGATGTTTTCTTCGAACATGAGTCTCAGCTGGCGTGCCAACACAATTTTCTCCTACTACGTTTAAAGTCGGGTGTCCGTTGTAGTGCACGCAGCGAAGCGGAGTGCACGTTGTTGCTGTTTTTATAACCTCCACCGTTTGTAAGAACCTCACGTTCCGCGTGCGTGTCAGACCGTATTCTTTTCTGCCAGCAACGCATTTTTAGAGGATATGAAACAACCAGCTCAAATGGTGAAACCGTCCACGAACGCGAATGTTCCATCCAGGATAAGAGGTAGCGAAAAAACACAATAACATTTCATTCAATAAAGCCAACGCGAGAAGAACTTGTCAGGCTAAATTCTTCACCGTCTGGACTTCACCTCTGTTACCGGCCACGAAAAACAATACCTGTAGATCGAGGGGGGGTCCCCCCGGGAGATTGGTATGGGAAACGCTCTGGGCTCGGGTGAGATCTTAAATGGATCGAGTCTGAATGGACGTTGATTGATTGGAGCATTCGATGTAATCTTTTATTGGCGCATCCGTATCAATCCACGCTGTGTAGATCAGACTATTTTTTAGGGGTTGCTTCATTCAGATTGGTTTCCATGGGCAGTGTAAAAGAACTGGAAGTCGATCAACCAGCTACCGCTGACACCCCTGGTATAGGGCGGTTTGTGTTCACCGACGATTACTCGGTGTTCGACTGGGGGAAGATGCCGGATTCGGTTCCGGACAAAGGAGCGTCGCTATGTACGATGGGGGCGTTTAATTTTGAGCTCCTTGAGGACCGGGGGGTTCAAACGCATTACAACGGGGTTGTTCAGGACGGTGACACCGTTCAGCTGAACGACACATCCGAACCCGTAAGAGAGATGGAAATTCAGCTGACACGGGTGCCCGACCTGCCGTTCCAGGACGGCGAATATGATTATGCGTCCTATCATCGGGAAGGCGGAAACAATTTTCTGATCCCGCTCGAGATCGTGTTCCGCAATTCCGTTCCCGTTGGATCCTCTCTCCGCGATCGATCCTCGCCGGAAGAGGTCGGGTTGGACGTCGACAGGTGGCCCGATCGTTCGGTGGCGCTGAAAACGCCGGTGGTGGAATTCTCGACGAAGCTCGAGGAGAAAGATCGGTACCTCGACCGGGAGAAAGCTCGGGAAATCAGCGGGCTTGGAGATCAGTTTGATCAACTTGAAGACATTGCTCGTTCGGTGAACGACGTGGTTACGGAGCGTGCCGAATCAGCGGGGTTGTCCCACGAGGACGGAAAAATCGAGTGTTTTTACCTGAACGGGGACGTTTACGTGGCGGACGTGGTCGGAACCTTTGACGAAAATCGGTTTTTGCTGGACGGATTTCAGATCAGTAAGGAGTTTCTGCGGCAGTTTTATAAGTCCTATCATCCCGAGTGGGTAAAAGCTGTGGGTCAGGCGAAAAACGACGCGGAACGCCGTGGAATCGCCGACTGGCATGCCCTTTGTGATCGATCACCCGATCCGCTGCCGGAACGGGTGATTCGTGTGGCCTCCGATCTGTATCGTTCGGGAACCAACCGGTACATTAATCAGGAACGATTCGACAGTCCGCCGCTGGAACAGGTGCTGGAGGAGCTGGAGGACGTTCGGACGTAATGACGTTCCTTCCCGAGCGTCAGTGCTGGGGCACATCCCTTCCTCTTATTTATGAATTTTTTGACATGAACGTGAACCAGATTGTTGCACCGCACTCGCGTGATCGGTCCGCTGCAAAATGATGGAAGCTGACGGCGAAATGAACGGCGACCTTCTTCTCGAGGTCCAAAACCTCCGGAAAACCTTTCCGGGAATTGTGGCGGTGGATGACGTCAGTTTTGACGTGCGGAGGGGGGAGGTACACGTGCTGGTGGGCGAGAACGGGGCGGGGAAGTCCAGTCTCATGAAGATGCTGACGGGGGTATACGATATCGACGGGGGGCACATCATGTTTGACGGCGTGCCGTATGAGCCGGGCAGTCCGATGGAGGCCGAGGAGGAAGGGATCAGCATGATTTACCAGGAATTTAACCTGGCCCCCCATCTTTCGGTGTACGAAAACATCAACCTGGGGCGTGAGGAGTTAGGATCCGGTGGCTGGTTGATGGACGCCAGGGGGCGTCAGCGGGCCGTGGAGGCACTCGAACGGCTGAATGTTTCGCTTGACGTTCCGTTGTCCACGCCCGTACGAAAACTCGGGTACGCGAAACAGCAGATGATCGAAATTGCCAAGTCCCTGCTGGGGGACGCGAACCTGATTATTATGGACGAACCGACAGCGGCGTTGCCCAAACAGGAAATTCAATCTCTATTTGACGTTATCCGACGGTTGACGGACGAAGGGATCGCCATCATTTTTATTTCGCATCAGCTCGAGGAAGTGAAGGAGATCGGAGACCGCGCCACCGTGTTGAGAGACGGCCAGAAAGTTGGTACGAACCCGGTGACGGATCTGGAGATTTCGGATCTCATTAAAATGATGGTCGGGCGCGAACTTGATCAGATGTTTCCGGAGGTGGACGCCGAGCGGGGGGAGGTAGCTCTGCGGGTGGAAGGACTCGAACGAAAGGGGGTGCTTGAAGATATTCATTTCGAGGTCCATAAGGGGGAGATCCTCGGGGTCACCGGTCTTGTTGGAGCCGGACGGACGGAAATGGTGCGTGCGATATTTGGAGCCGATCCGGTGGATGCCGGTTTGTTGCATCTGGAAGGGGAACCGGTTCAAATTCGCAGTCCGAGGGAGGCCATCAAACAGGGGGTGGGACTGGTGACGGAGGATCGCCGGAATGAAGGGCTCGCACTGGATTTATCCGTGAAGGACAATGTCACTCTGGCGAGCCTGAACCGGTTCCTGACGTGCGGCTGGATTCGGGAGGGAGAGGAAACGGACACCACGGATCAGTTTATCGACGAGCTGGATATCCGGTGCCGGGGGCCCGAGCAGGAAGTTCGATATCTGAGCGGTGGAAACCAGCAAAAGGCGGTGGTTGCAAAGTGGTTGCTGACGGAATCAAGGGTGATGATTTTTGACGAACCGACGCGCGGGATCGACGTCGGGGCCAAGTCGGAAATGTTTGAGTTGATCGGTCGCCTGGCCGAACAGGGCGTTGCGGTCATCATGATTTCCTCGTATATGCCGGAAGTTCTCGGCATGAGCGATCGTATTCTGGTGATGGCCCAGGGCCGGGTCTCGAAGATCCTGGATCGGGAGGATGCTACGCAGGAAAAAATCATGTCCTATGCCACGGTGGGGGAGGAGGCGGTATAAGCGAATCGGTCCGGAGGTATCCAGAACGCGATGCGTGAGACCGTTTTATGTTCGAGATCGTGGTTTGGTACCGGCGTTCTTTGAAAGGACCCGGAGAAACGGATCGCGTTTTATGAGCTTCGGTTTGGTGCGATGGATTTTATTTTTGAACACGTTCAGTTATTCTTTTTAGTGATTTCTCACGTCGTCTTGATAAGTCGGTCCGAAGTTGCTGATGGAGTCTGTTCATGACGGATCAGAACAGTAACCTTTCAATCGGTTCGATTTTAAATACCCTGGGACCGGCCGTGGCGCTCCTGGGGTTGATGGGCATTCTCACGGTCTGGACCTGGTTCCGGGACGGGTTTCCCACGTTTTTGACGCCCCGGAACCTTCGTTTTATTGGCCAGCAGGGGGTGTTGATTACGATAATTGCCGTCGGGCAGACGTTTGTCATTATCACGGCGGGCATTGATTTATCCGTGGGATCCGTCATGGCTCTTTCCGGTGTGATGTCTGGAGTCCTCATGACGGAGGGGGTGCCCGGAATCTGGCCGGGCGGTGCACCGGTATGGGTGGGGATCGCAGGGGGGATTGGGACCGGTACGTTCGTTGGCTTCCTCAATGGCTTTATTGTCAACTTTGCCGGCCTTCATTCGTTCATCGTTACGCTCGGGATGATGGGAATTGCGCGGGGAGCCTGTATTCTTATCACGGGGGGAGGGCCGATCACAGATTTACCACCCGGATTTTCCTATATCGGGAACGAGAATTTTTTGGGATTCCCCATTACCATCTGGATTATGGCAGTGGTGGTGTTGGCCGGTATTTGTCTGCTCCGAAAACACGTGCTCGGCCGTTACACGTACGCTATTGGAAGCAATCGAGAAGCGGCGGAGCTTGCCGGGATCAACGTGGAAAAATACAAATGGATCGTGTTTGTGATCTGCGGAACGCTTTCGGGGCTTGCCGGTGTTCTACTTGCTTCACGGCTGGAATCCGCTCAGCCGAACGCGGGAGAATACTACGAGCTCCAGACCATCGCGGCGGCGGTGATCGGCGGGACGAGCCTTTACGGCGGGGTCGGGACCGTCTGGGGAACGGTGATCGGCGCCTTTATTATGGTGGTCTTGAAAAATGGGTTGAGCATTATCAATGTTTCGTCGAACTGGCGAGAGGTCGTGGTGGGGGTGGTCATCATTCTCGCAGTGTACGTGGATCGTTTACGGCGTTCCGGGCAGGATTCGGATTAACGCGAATTTATTGATCGTCGTGCGGATGGCACCTTGAAACACCCCCGGATAGGATTTAGGATCACATCGGAACTTTTTGAGATGTTTTTGGGAATAAATTTTTTCGATCTTCCATATCCATGATGAGGAAAAGACTTCTGGGTACGCTGATGATGCTGGCCATGATTTCCGTGGTCATAGCGGGTTGTAAACCGTCCTCGGAAAACGACGATGGGAAATACACAATAGCCGTTATTCCGAAAACCACGGCAAATGCGTTCTGGAACAAAGTGAAAGCCGGCGCCGAGCAGGCGGCAGAAGAACAGGAGGTGAACATTATCTGGAAAGGGCCGCCCAAGGAAACCAACATCAACCGTCAGCGTCAAATCGTGGAGTCTCAGATTACGCGTGGCGTTGACGCGATTGTGCTTGCCGCTTCGGACGCAAAGGCCCTCGACGCCGCCGTGAAGGACGCCGACAAACAGGGAATTCCCGTGGTCACGATTGATTCCGGGGTGGTTTCGGACACGCCGATTTCACACGTGGCCACCGACAACGTTGAAGGTGGAAAGAAGGCTGCCAAAAAGCTGGCACAGTTGATCGATAAAAAAGGAAAGGTCGGCCTCATTCCGTTTGTGCAGGGCTCCGCAACGTCGGAAGCTCGTGAGAAGGGATTTAAGAACGGGTTGAAGGAGTTTCCGGACGTCGAGCTTGTCGCGACGGAATACAGCAACAGCCAGACGGAAGTGGCGATGAACAAAACACAGAACATGTTGACCGCTCACTCCGATCTGAAGGGCATCTTTGCCGCCAACTTGCCGGGAGCGGTGGGGGCCGGCCGGGTGCTGGATCGCCAGGGGAAAGCCGGCGAGATCAAGCTTGTCGGCTTTGACGCCGGGGACCAGGAAATTGAAATGCTCAAGAACGGAATTATTCAGGCGCTGATCGTTCAGAACCCGTACGAGATGGGATACAAAGGAGTTGAAATAGCCGTGAAGCACCTGAATGAAGAATCCGTTTCCGGGCGTGTCGACACGGGTGTCACCGTGGTGACACAGGAAAACCTGAACGATGCGAAGGTTCAGAAAGTGCTGAATCCGGTCGAGGCCCGGAAAAAGAAGAAATGAACGCCGAAATCACGGGCTGGAATTCGTTTGACGTCCGGTTTCCGACCAGCGAATCACTCGCCGGCTCGGACGCGATGAATCCGGAACCGGATTATTCCGCCGCGTATCTTGTTCTTCGTACGGATCATCCGGAGGAACACGAGGGACATGGACTGACGTTTACGATCGGTCGGGGGAATGATCTGTGCGTGAAGGGCATCGAGGCCCTGGCTCCGAAACTGGTCGGACGATCCCTCAAGGAAATCTTCCAGAACTTCGGCGCGGTCTGGCGGGAGCTTACGGGCGATCCGCAGCTTCGCTGGCTTGGTCCCGACAAAGGGGTGATTCACCTGTCGACCGCCGCGGTCGTCAATGCGCTCTGGGATTTGTTTGCGAAGGTCGAAGGAAAACCCCTCTGGAAACTGCTCGCGGACCTTTCTCCCGAGCAGCTGGTCAATTCGCTGGATTTCAGCGGCGTGCAGGATCTCATCACACCGGAGGAAGCTCGAGAGATCCTGGCGGAGAAAAAGCAGGACCAGGAGCAACGCGTGCAGGAGCTTCGGGAAAAAGGATATCCCGCCTACACCACCTCCGCGGGCTGGTTCGGGTACGACGACGAAAAGATTCGGGATCTTTGCCAGGAGGCCATCGAAGAAGGCTGGACCCGGATCAAGATGAAGGTCGGGGCGTCGACCCCGGAAACGGATCTTCGACGGGCGGAGATGATCCGGGAGGAAATCGGCCTGAAGCGGTTTTTGATGATGGACGCCAATCAGGTGTGGGAGGTCGAAGAGGCGATTCAGCGCATGAAGGAACTTGAGCAGTTTGATCCGCTCTGGATCGAGGAACCGATTCATCCCGACGACGTTCTGGGCCACAAAACGATCGCCCGTGAAATCTCTCCGATCTCGGTTGCCACCGGCGAACACTGCGCGAATCGGGTGTTGTTCAAGCAATACCTGCGGTCGGGAGCCATGCAGTACTGTCAGCTGGACTGCTGTCGGTTGGGCGGAGTGAACGAAGCGGTGCTGGTTCTGTTGATGGCGGAAAAATGTGACGTGCCGGTCTGTCCGCACGCGGGCGGGGTGGGATTGTGCGAGTACGGTCAGCATCTTTCGATGTTCGATTACGTTGCCGTCAGCGGGGCCATGGAGGATCGCATGCTGGAGTTCGCGGATCATCTTCATGAACATTTCCGGCACCCGGTCCGGATGGAGGAGGGCCGGTACCTCGTCCCCGAGGCACCGGGAGCAAGCGTTGAAATGTATCCGCAATCCCTGAAAAATTATTCCTTCCCGGACGGAGATGCCTGGTCCGAATGAAATTGGTCAGGAAGATTGGATGAAGGAGCAAAAATCTGTTTCCGTCCAGAGGGTTCATCACGATTCATTCAACAATTACGAAAAGGAGTATGATGTTAGATTTTTCGGATTCGTCCTGTATCGTGACCGGCGGAGGGCAAGGAATCGGACGGAATATTTCATTACGGTTTGCCGATCGCGGAGCATCGGTCCATATACTGGAAATCGACGTGGACAAGGGTAAAGAAACCGTCGAGGACATTCGTTCCGACGGCGGACAGGCCACGCTTCACGAGACGGACGTCGCCGATCAGGCGCAGGTGTACGAGGCGTTCGAAGAAATCGATCAAGAGGAGTCCTCGGTGGATGTTGTGATTAACAACGCCGGCATCTCGCACGTTGGTACGATCGAGGAAACGACCGAGGAAGAGATGGATGAGCTGTTCGAGGTCAATGTCAAAGGCGTTTATAACTGTGCAAAGGCGGCGGTCGAAAACATGAAAGACCAGGAGAACGGCGGCGTGATTCTGAACCTGGCGTCGATCGCCTCGATGGTCGGGATTTCGAACCGGTTCGCGTACTCGATGACCAAAGGAGCGGTTCTCACGATGACGTATTCCGTGGCGAAGGATTACATCGATGATGGTATACGCTGCAACAGCGTGGCTCCCGCCCGGGTTCATACGCCGTTCGTGGATAACTTTATCGCCGAAAATTTTCCGGGACGGGAGGAGGAGAAATTCGAGGAACTTTCTCAGACCCAGCCGATCGGACGGATGGCCGAACCGGACGAAGTGGCGGATCTGATCCTGTACCTGTGTTCGGACGAAGCCTCCTTTATTACCGGCCAGAACTATCCGATCGACGGTGGGTTTATCAACCTGAACTCCTGAGGAGATGTTGTTTTCAGGGGGGGCTGAAGTGAGCTCGCTCCCTGACGATCGCCGCTCTCTGTTCGGGAGGGTGGATGACAGGAGAGGAGCCGCGACCGTCAGGGAGCGGGTGCTGAATCTGTTTTTATGGAACCACGCAAGCTGATCACAACGATTCATACAGAGGATTCATGAAACTGATACGCTGGGGCGAAAAAGGTGAGGAAAATCCGGGCGTGCTGACGTCCGACGGGACAAGATTGGACGTCCGGGATCGAATTTCGGACTACAACCGTTCGTTTTTTGGAGAGGGCGGTCTGGACGATCTCGCGGGATGGCTCGAGGAAAACCGGGCTGATCTGCAGGAAGTCCCGGCGGACGAACGCCTCGGTGCGCCCGTCGCCAACCCGTCCAAGATCGTGTGCGTCGGACTGAACTACGCCGGACACGCGGAGGAAAGTGATTCGGAACTGCCGGACGAGCCCGTTCTCTTTTTCAAAGCCAACACCGCACTGGCCGGGCCGAACGATGATCTCGTGCTTCCGAAAGGGAGTGAAAAGACGGACTGGGAGGTGGAACTGGCCGTGGTGATCGGATCGACCGCCCGGTACGTCGACGAGGACGACGCGATGGACCACGTCGCCGGATACATGGTGCACAACGATTACAGCGAACGGACGTTCCAGCTCGAGCAGGGTGGACAGTGGGTCAAAGGGAAAAGCGCCGATACGTTCGCACCCATGGGGCCGTTTTTGGGGACCGCGGACGAGATCGAGGACCCGCATGATCTGGACCTGTGGCTGGACGTCAACGGCGAACGCCGGCAGGAGAGCAACACGTCCAATTTTCTGTTCGACATTCCCCACCTCGTCAGTTACATCAGCCGGTACATGACCCTGCTTCCGGGAGACATTATTTCCACCGGAACCCCTCCCGGCGTCGGCCTGGGCATGGAACCGCCGACGTATCTGAAGCCGGGGGACGAGGTGGAACTTGGCATTGAGCACCTCGGAACGGCAAATCAGCACGTGGTTTCTTTTGAGGAGGCACGTTCATGACCCGCATCGACGCTCATCAGCATTTCTGGTTTTACAAGGCTGAACGGGACACGTGGATCGACGATTCGATGTCGGTCCTGAAACAAAATTTCCTGCCGGAGGACCTGGAACCGCTGATGGACGAAGCGGGCATGGATGGATGTGTGTCGGTGCAGGCCGGGCAGAGCGAGAAAGAAACCCATTTCCTCCTGAACCTCGCGAACGCGTTTGACATCGTGAAGGGGGTGGTCGGCTGGGTGGACCTGCGGGCCGATGATCTCGACGCGCGGCTGGATCACTTCGATCGTTTTCCGCCGCTGAAGGGATTTCGTCACATTCTCGAGGAGGATCCGGATCCCGAACTGATTACGAAACCGAATTTCCAGGATGGATTGAAGGCTCTTGCCGAACGCGGGTACACGTATGATATTCTCATTTATGCCCATCAGCTTGAGCAAACGGTAAAGGCAATTGAGGAGCTGCCGGAAATGTCGCTTGTGATCGATCATCTGGCCAAGCCAGAAATAGAAGCGGGCTGGGTTGAGGAGTGGGAATCCTGGTTGCGGAAACTTTCGTCCTACGAACATGTTCACTGCAAGCTGTCGGGTCTGGTTACCGAAGCTCACTGGGAGGAGTGGGAAACATCGGATCTTCAACCGTACCTGGACATCGCGTACGACGTATTCGGTCCCGGACGTTTGATGGTGGGTTCGGACTGGCCCGTCTGCACGCTGGCCGCGTCCTACTCGGAGGTGATCGAGGTTATTGAAGACGTTATGGCGGAACGACCGGAGGAAGCACAAAAGAAGGTGTTCGGTGAAACAGCCGTGGATTTTTATAATCTACAATCGTCATGAGTGATCTCGATCGTTACTGCCTGACGCTGAATTTGAAAGATGATCAAGAACTGATTGAGGAATACGAGCAGTATCATCAGAACGTCTGGCCGGAAGTGGAAGCCACGTTCGAGAAGGCCGGTATCGAAAACATGGAAATCTATCGGTACCGGACCCGGCTTGTGCTTATCATCGAGGTGAATGACTCCTTTTCGTTTGAGAAATGGGATCGGATCAACGAGGAGAGTGAGAAGGTTCAGGAATGGGAAGAGTTGATGTGGACCTATCAGGCCCCTCTCGAAGACGCGGGGGAAGGAGAGAAATGGAAACAGATGGACAGGATTTACGAGTACTGAACGGATACACGAACGCAACACTGATGACCCCTGAATACTGGAAATCGGGTACTCCGTGTCTTAACATAATCTCTGGTGGCTGTCGAAAATCCCTCGTAACGTAAGCAAAACGAAGTTGTGTCGAAGAGCGAGGAGCCCGTCTCATCGATATGATCATCGCATCGACGAGTGGAATGACCGTGCGAGGAATACGCTCCTTCAGACTTTTCACATCGAAGGAGGTTGACGAATTTTGAAGACAAAATGCCCCAAAAATCGGGTTCCTGGCAAATCCTTGTTCCCGGTTCATGAACGCGGTCCATTTATGAAGAAGTGAGGATGCGTGTTTGTCGCGTCATCATGCCGGGCTTTGACGTAACGAAAAAAAACCGGATGTATCGCTTTGAAATAGATCAGCGTCCGTCACATTGAACGAAAAGGCTGAAAACATGTCCGATCAACAGGAAATTCAAGAGAATCAGGATCACACCGCGTCCCTTCGTTTTACGGCGTCCGAAGAACTCAAAAAACGAATTCAAACGCTGTCCGAAGAGCGAGGGTGCAGTACGGAGGAAGTGGTCAGGGAACTCCTTGATCAGGCGCTCGACCGCGGGGAGACGGAGGGAAACGGCGGAGTTGCTCGGGAGCAGGGGAAACCCCGAACGTCTTCAACGTCCTCTTCGGATTTCACCCCCTCTGCTCGAAGTCGGTTCGGTCAATTACTTCTTGCCGGCGGAACAACCGTCCGGGAGGATTTTCAGGTTCATATCGACGGAGATTATTCGGAAAACCCATTCGTCGAACGTCTTCTCGAACAGGACTGTCCGGACCGGGATGAACTGGTCTCTTTTCTCTCCCGGCAGTTTGAACCACCGGAAATTGATCTTGATCAGTTCCATATCCATCCCGACGTGATCGGAATTGTACCGGAACAAACGGTCCGGAAGCATCTCGTGCTGCCCGTGGCACAGGTGGGTCCTGTGCTCTGTCTTGCTCAGATTCCCCCCTTAGATCCCGGCACCTTTGCCGAACTGCACCGGAAAACTGGACTGAAGCTTTATCCGGTTTCCTGTGAGCGTGAGCAGATCCGAACGGAGCTCGAAACACATTATCAACTTTCATCGAACACGCTCGATCAGCTTGAGAAGGTTCGAAATCTCCGGCTCCGCCGCGATCCCACCGTGCGGCTGGAGCTGAATGAACTTCCCGACTCGTTCCAAACCGTGATTGCCGATTTGTTTGAACGGGATGAAGGGCCTGATCGGACAGAGGCGGATTCGTCTCTGAATCCGATTTCCACTTCCGGCGTAGTGCATTTTAAGTAGGGCCAGAAACAAGGGGACATGAATGCTTCAGGAGAAGATGAAGGAGACCGGGAGCCCGGTTCGGACTCGTCACAGGATGATTTGACCAGCGGTACGGAATTCAATTCGTCCACATCGTCGGAGGAAATACCCACCTGGCTCCGGCGTACATTGCTGGTCAGTTTTATGCTCAGTGCCGTTCTCCTCATTATTGCCTATCTCTATCCACAGATTCGCTCCTTCAACGACGATCCACCTTCCCGATTGCCGGATTGGAAGGATCGAGCGAATGAAATGATCGATTATGCACTGAGCGGTGGCTACGAGCGAGTTCCGGACCTTCTTGAAGGCTTGAAGTCCCGTCATCCGAAAATTCGTCAGAACGCGGAATGGGGATTGTACTACGTGACCGGCCTCCCCTGGGCGGAAAAGACGAAACAATGTCTGAAATGGTGGAAAAAATACGGATCAATGGTCAAAAATGGAAAAGATCCGCCGAAACCTCCCCCAGGACACGACACCTTCACGCGATCTGTTCCTCCCCAGCAAGCCAACCTTGACGTGTTTTTTAATTTGATCAGTTCAAACCGGGTGGTGCTCAAACGTGAGGGGGTGCTTGCCCATTACGAGGTGGGCATCGTGAATAAAAACAATCAGACCCCGATCAAAATTTATCCGCCCGAGAAACTTCCGTATCGCGCGTACCGCTATCGTCCGAAAATTCCAGAATCGATTACGAAGAAATATAAAGTGCCGGATACGATGGGACGGGTGCCGGTCCATTACCAGCACGGCCCGTCCGTTGCGCTCGTGCTTGCGAAATGGTACGATCCCGGTCAATCTCTGACCCGGCCCGTTCGGAATGAATTCCTGGAGTACACGGTTCTCGGGCGAGGGAAGCAATTTTTGAAAGCGGGACGGATCAAAGGCACCCGGAACCGGTTTCCGATTCGATGGGATCGGGATCTGATGAGCATGAAAGGGCCTCACGTGGTGGTCCGTCTGACGCTGGATGGCCGGGACCTTCTGATCGGGTACGGGAAGAAGAACGAGAAGAAAATTCGAATTTCATTTCGTGACATTACTCACGTGCTGAAGCTTTTCAGACAGAATCCGGACCAGGTGCCCGGGTATTCGAAACGCCGGTTGACGTCTCTCAAATCCAGCGCGGACGGCCGCGGCTACACACTTCACCGGGCGGAACGAATGTTGGTGGGCGTGCCCGACGGCAAAACCTCGTCGGATCCGGGCACTGGAACCGGGGGAAAACCGGGAGCCTCCCCATCGAATCCCCGGGCGTTCGCCGCGTATCCGAAGGACCTCGGCGAAGGGACCCTGATTTACGATCCGGTTTATGGCTGGGGAACCATTCAGTCGCCCTGTAAGCCCTGTAAAAAGGCGTATAAGGAGAAACAACTGTTAAGCCGAATCGACATCCCCCGGACGACGGAGGAAGGAGAGGGTTCGGAGCAGACGCCGGCGCAGACGTCCCTCAACCGCCGCTGGATTCTGGTGTTTCATAAAAAAGATTAACACAGCAAAAAAGACCTCATCTGTAAAGATGGCCCAACAACGCTCACGGACCTCGCGATTCGA
>CAZSFH010000019.1:0-21529 GCA_964606115.1 uncultured Planctomycetia bacterium
AGGGCGGTGTCCGACAGGTCCGTCCCCGTGGACGGAGCGCGCACCCGATCAAGGACCTTTGACCAGTTGGCGGCGGGGTTGCCGCCGGCAAAATACGCGGAGGTGGTAAGGGACAGCCCTTCAGTATTGTCTGTCAGGCTGGAGACGGGAATTGGATGAGTCCGGTTCAGCCACCGTTCGATTTCACGGTTCAACAGAGTGGTTTCCGTGGATTCGAAGGTGCCGGATCGGGCGAACGACCGGACGAGGAGGGCCTGCTTGAGATTTGATTCCTGCACCTTTTCGGGCGGATACATCCGATCCAGGGCCGCGAGTCGCTTCCGGGCCGTGTCATTGCCGAGTTCGGCGCCGAGTCGCAGACTGACCATCGTCCAGAGCCCAGTGGAACGGAGGGATTTCTTTCGGTTCGTATCGATGAGAAGCCGGTTCAGTGCGTCAAACGCGTGGTGGGTGTACTCCGGGGCCGGCAGAAGTAACGCGGCTTCCAGCAGGGCGGCCGTAGCCCGGGCGTGTGTCGAGATCGGAAACCGTTCAGAGCCGATTCGTCCGGATGCCCTCCGGTGATTGATCAGGGCGGAAAGCCCTTTGTGCAGATGATTGTTCCGCGGGGGATTGGAACGATTGCCGAATTCGCCCGTTCGTTCACGGAGCAGGGCAAGGACCGCGAGGGCCGTGGCATCCAACGACGCCTGTTCGGACGTTGAACCGTTTCCCCAGGATCCGTCCGCGTTCTGGCGGTCGAGGAGGGTGGAGCGGAGTGCTTTAAGATTTTGTCCGGACGTCGCCGGTTCACACGCTTCGCCTCCGTCGGCATTTCCGTGGTATCGAAGCTGCCGGAACGAACTTCGCCAGAGCGCGCTGGACCGGGAGACGTGATCCGCGTCCCTGGTATTTTTCATAACCGGAATGCCCGTAAACGAACTGCTGGGTTGATCGCCGGGTTGGTCGGAACCGGAAAATTCCGAGACCACGAGCAGTGCGATAAGAAAAAACAGGGAAAAGTGCAGGCTCAGGGACGCCACCCAGGAGGCGTTCTGTGTGACGAAGGACCGGAGGCCGGACACCAGAGAGCGTTGATTGCGGTTCGGTTCTTCCTCTTCTTCCAGGGACGCCAGATATTCCACTTCATTCGTCACGCGCTGGACGAATGCCTGGTCGACGTCCACCCGGTCCGGGTTGTTGAGGGTGCCCATGAGACGTTCGTAACGGGCGTGTTCTTTTTTACAGGAGGAGCAGGAGGACAGATGATTCTCAAGCTCATCCCGTTCACCGTCGGGAAGATCCCCTTCCACGTGTGCGATCAAGGTCTCTTCGTCTGGACAGCTCATGCGATCATTCGATCAAAATTGGGTTGTTCGCGTAACATTCATGCGATATCTCGTCACAGTGTCATATTATAACGATTCAACGGGTGTGTCGTTCAATTTTCATTTCAATCAATTGAGCCGTGTGGTCGGGATTCAGTCCTCGGGCGGTGATTCCTCACCCTGTGCCCAATTCTTTAGTTTTTTTATAGCAAGATGTTTCCTTGATTTCACCGTGCCCTCCGGAACGTCGAGACGTTCCGATATTTCTTTGTGTGTTCGATGTTCGAAGCAACTGAGAACGACAACCATACGCTGATCTTCGGGTAGACGGCTGACAAGGTCGTGAAGCACCTCGCGCCGGCGTTCGTCGTCGAGCTCCTGGAACGGCTCATCAACACGATCGTCGGATAGCAACGTTTTCAGATCCGCTCCTTCTTCATCCTTCCCGACCGGATGTTCGAGGGAGACCGGATCCGGTCTTCGTTTTACTTTCCGGAGGTGATCGTACCAGTGATTGCGGGCGATGGTAAACATGTAAGACGTAAATTTACCGGATGGTTCGTAGCGGTCACGGTATCGATAGAGTTTAACGAAAACGTCCTGAGCGAGATCTTCAGCGAGTGCTCGGTCGTTGCACATTCCGTAAAAAAAATTGACCAGGTGATCCTTATGCCGATCCACAAGGCGTTCGAACGCCTGGACGGACCCTTCTTTGCAGGCCTGCATCAGCTCGCGGTCGTCCGGATCATGGTCATTCATAGAATTTAAACGTCGGTGGAGGGTCCAGGTTCAAATGTGCCTGCAACAATCGATGTTTTTTGTTCGTGGAGCGGGGGGTCAACCCCGGAACGGCCCGGCGGACCGGCGAGAAGAAACGGTCGTGTTTCGTCAGGGAAGAATCGGTTCTCCGGTGGTTAGAATCTGGATCATTTCCTCGTGAATGTGTCCATTCGATGCGAGGGTCTGCTCCCCGTATGGATTGTGTGGGGCCCCTTCGAAGTCCGTCGTTCGACCTCCGGCTTCTCGAATGATAAGGGCCCCCGCTGCTGTATCCCATGGCTGAAGCTCCCACTCCCAGAATCCGTCAAACACGCCCGCGGCCAGGTAACAGAGGTCAATGGAGGCGGTTCCCGCTCGACGAATTGAACGCGTGGATCTCGTCATGTTTTCAAAGTCCCGGTACAGTGGACGATTCGTCGTTCGGCGGTTATAGGGAAATCCGGTAGCCACCATGCAGTTTGAAAGGGGGGACCGGTCCGAGACGGTAATTTTTTCGTCGTTCCGATAGGCTCCCTCCCCCGAGACGGCATGAAAGGTTTCGTCGGAAAACGGGATTCGTACAACGCCGAGGATTGTTTCATACACTGGGGATTGTTCTGTATCCGACGTCTGTTCCTGGAGGGCGAGGGAGACCGCGAACCAGGGAAACGCATGGGCGTAATTGGACGTTCCGTCCAGTGGATCGATGAGCCAGCGAAATCGGGCTCCTTTCCGTTTTTCGGTCCCTTCCTCCGCGATGTAGTCGTGTTCCGGAAAATGATCGGCAAGCTGCTCGGTCAGAAATTGTTCCGCCCGTTCATCCATCTCGGTCACAAGGTTCGTTCCTGCATCGCGGGGAGCTTCTTTTCGTGAAATGCGGTGAGGTTCAGGAAGCCCGGCGAGCAGTTCCTGACCAATTTCGGCGGCAATTTCACGGGCAACGTTCAGTTGGGTGTTCATTTGAACAGTTGGGTACTCCGTAAACATAATTGATGTAAGGCACTCGAGTTCGGGGACGTGGGTTAAGAAAGGCGTGCACGGAAAATGCACGGAGTTAAACCCCTTTTCCGAACTGGGTGTAAATACCGATCGCGGGATCGTATAAGATAATGTAGGACAACCTGCAAAGAACGATGATGGCATTGTAGCGATTTCAAAAAGACATGTCAATTCAGCGAAACAAGCTTTCATACGTGATAAGAATCGGCCGAATCATTGTTCTCTTGATGATCGCCGCTCCAGTTCTGACCGTTCGTAGTGCATCCGCCCAGGAGGGGGGGGCAACGAGCAATACGGTCACAAAAAACGTTCGGAGCCTGTTCCGCTCGTACAACGACCGGAAAATTACGTTGAAAAAGTTGTTCGAGCGGCTTCAGAAATTTGAGAAAAAGGAGATTCGCAACGCCGCCAGGTCCATTCTTTCCGCCGATTTCGACACGTTGAAGCCGGTGTTGCGTCGAAAACGACTTCACCGTGAAGCTCTTCCCTCTCTTCGTAAGACCCTGAAAACCCGGCGAAAAAAATTGCTTTCCCGGATTCGAAATTCAACGAAGTACCGTGCCGGTGCTTCCCGGTCCGTGAAAGAAAAAATGACCCGTTCCGCGTTAGCCCTGTTTACGCTGTATCGAAAGCCGCTCGTCTATCACATGGAAACAAGCGGAGAGGCGGGATCGGCTTTTTTTCGGTCCGTGGTACTGATTCAGTTTTTCCGCGGTCAACAGATCTCTCCCCCTTCACCCGCCGGAAAGATTTTGAAGCTCATACAACAGGCACGGTCCATACTGACCACTGACCGGGTGGGGCGAACAGCGTCCGTGCAGCCGTTCCAGCAGGAAAATCAGCGAATTGACAGCATGAATAAAAAACGGTCGAACGTCCTTTCCGAAAAGGAACGGAAGCTGGTCGGTCTGGTGAATACGTATCGGGAACTGTTTGGGTTGCGGAAATTGATCATTCACGAGAAAGTAATGGAGGCGGCAACGTCGCATGCACGCTCAATGAAAGAAAATGGAACGTTAACGCATGATTCGGGGCTCGGACAGCGTAAACCGGTTCTTCGTCGCCTTGAACAGCACGGGTTCAGTGCCCGCGAGGCGGGGGAGAACGTGGCAAAAGGAAACGTCTCCCCGCTTTCCGTGTTGAAGGGATGGATTCAATCCCCCGATCATCACCGTAATCTTCTCAAGGACGGATACCGGTACATCGGACTCGCCCGGGAGGGAAAATTCTGGGCGTTGAACATGGCCACGGTTCCACGGGTGAAGGCTGGAGGGAAATGAGATGATCCCGGATCTTCAGACCCGTTTTGTCGACGCTTTGTCACGTCCCCCTCTGGATATACCAGAACGGATCGATTGGGAGGGGGGGGAATCCGTATGGATGATGGGCACCGGACTGTCTCGACTCGAAACGCATCTCCTGAATGAACACCCGCCGTTTGATCAGTTTTATGTTTGCGACCCTTCAGGAAAGGGGGAGGGGGACCGGGAGAGGGAGGATGAGGAACGGTTCCGTTACTTTGATGATCGCTGTCTTGAACGGCTCGGACAGTTTCAGCAGGGGACCTTTGATCTCTGCATTGCCTGCTGGATGATCGGCACGATTCCGGTCACCGATTCTCTTTCGCTTCTTTACCGAACGTTGACCGGACAGGGTCAAATCGGCCTGACGGCCATGCAGGAGGGAACCCCGGAGGAACCGTTGCGGCTGTTCAAACAAACCGTGCGCGAGGTAACCGGGAAAAGCGTGAACCTGCAGGGACGGGGACAGCTGACCGGGACGTCCGGGTTTCGTTCCCTGATTACGTCCCTTGGTTTTGGCGACGAGCGAGTCTGGAAAGGAGACCTCGTTGTTTCCTTTGATTCGCCGGAGGAAGTGTTTCGGATCCTTCAACAGTCAGCGGGCTCGCAGTGGCAGGACGATCTCGGGGAGCATCGGGAGAAGCTTCGGGACGCCTTCTGTGAGAAGCTCCGGGAAAGGCAAGGCGATCAGCCGGAGATCGAATACGCGTACCTCGGGGCGACGGCTCGACGGAAAGGGGGATGAACACCGAACCGATCTCCACCGGTGGGTTTACGGATCTCCCCTGGCTCTTGACCGGACCCGTGGGGCATCTGTTACTTGTGTTACTGGTTCTCGTTTCCGTTGTTTCATTTCTGGGCTGGGGACGTCTTTTTCGGCGAATATTGCGGAGGTTCATTCCTGCGTTAACCCCGGATAAGGAGGATGTTCTCCATCCGTCCCATCAGGTTGAAACGAATGAATGGTTCTGGCCGTACGCCGATATCGCGGTGGGGTATGGCGGAACGTCCATTCTCTATTTCCTGTTGTACGTCCTCGGGGTTCCCTCTCCGTATCTGATCGGAGGATGGCTGGCGAGCGGGGGAGTTCTGGGAGGTTATGATTTGGCCTGCCGCCCGACGCTGAAACAGATGACCCCTTCGCTTCATAACATTTATCTGAAGGGGGTACTGGGACTGATCGGAGGACTGCTCGCGATCAATGTTCTCACGGGATTTGTTCCGCCCCTCGAATTCGATAGTCTGGAATATCATCTGTTCGCTCCGGCCGTTTATTTTCGCAACGGCCAACTGGTTTTTTTAGAGCACAATGTCTACGCCAATTTCCCCCAGCTCGTGGAAATACAGTACGCCGGGGCGATGGCGCTGACCCGTTCCACGTACGCGGGGGCGATTTACGGCAAATTGCTGAACGGCATGCTTTTTTTGATCTCCGTCTGGGGGGTCGGTCGTCTGGTGAAAAACATGACCGGACGAGGTGATCTCGCACTGGTGAGCATGGGTATTCTGATGGGGTCCTCCGAGGTTCTGTCTCTTTCCGTGAAGGCATTTGTGGAAGCCCCTTATCTGTATATGGCCTTTTGTTCCGCCACGGCGATCGGCATCTGGTTTGAAGGGGAGCCCGATCGTGACCATGTGACGTCCGCGATCATTGCGGGAGTCTGTGCGGGTTTTGCGGTGGTTTCGAAATACCCGGCCCTGCTGTTTCTGCTTGTTCCGGTTCTTCTGGTGGTGCCGGTAAAGGGATATCTGAGGGGCCTTCCCCTTCGCGACTGGGCGGTCACGGCCACGCTGGCAGGGGGATTCGCACTCATCGCGACGGCACCGTGGCTTGTGCGAAACACGGTAAACACCGGGAACCCGGTGTATCCGCTTCTTTACCGGGTCTTCAACGGCGAACCGCTCACCCGCGAGAACGCAGCCAAGTGGAAGGCGGCTCACCGGTCGGACGAATCCATCCTGGAAACCCTTTCAAGAGTTTCCCGTTCGTTTTCCGTGGCGGGTCGCAAACGTGTCCAGTCCGGCAAGAAACCGGACGCGAAAAAAAGGGGGGCTGATGAGGCGGACGAACAAAACAACACGAAAAACATTCTGACCTGGTCTCCCCTGTTGTTTCTGTTTCTCCCTCTTCTGATGTTCGGTCGGGAGGGTTCGAGATCACTTCGAAGCTGGGCGTGGTTGTTTGGAGGCATCACCCTCTTTGCCGCGGGGGTCTGGTGGGTCTTTACCCATCGATTAATGCGTTTTCTAATCCCCGTTTTTCCACTGCTGGCCGTTCTGAACGTCATCGGGTTGTGTGGGCTCCAGCATAAATTCAGGCGTGTTCACCGGTATCTCATCCCGATCCTGCTTTTTGTTGTATTGATCAGTCCCGTACATCACCTGGGCCTTACGTTCATTTCCGGTGGAGGGCGGACGGCGCGGCTGGTGGCCGGGATAACGTCCGCGGACCGGATTCTTACACAGCTTTCGGAAAGGGGATATCATCGTCTTGCCGCAATACGGTGGATGAATAACAATGTCTCGCAGAACGAGCGCGTGGGACCGGTCGGTGAAGCGGCGCTGTTTTATCTGCGCTCACCCGTTGACGAGTGGACCGTGTTCGATCGAAATCCGACGCTGATTGCTCTCCTGGAGGAAAGACCGAAGCAGACCCTTCGCAGGTGGGACCGTAACGGCATCAGATGGTTACTTGTGAACCGGGCGGAGATGGCACGGTATCGAAAAACGTACTCTTATACCTTCGAGGGAAAGAAAAAAAGTGGATATCCGGAACGAGCCGTTCGGGACCGTCTCCGGACACTCAACCAGCGGGGCTGGATCAAACGCGTGTTCTCTTCGACCGTTTCCAATCCGGACACGGCATCGGCGGTGGTGGTGTATCGGGTGGTTCAATAAGGGGGTTGACCAATTGATATGGAGATCGGAGGTCCAAGGATGAGGTTCACGTTGTCATGTCAGGAAACTGCTGAAATCCTCAATCGTCTGGCTGTAAATTGAGATCTGTATTTGTTTTATTGAAAGTGGTTATTCGCCTCAATAATTCGGTTAAGGTCGTTTCCGAAAAGGAGTTTAGAATGAACACCCACTGGTTTGATCTGTCGGCCCGAAGGGTCGTGATGTTGTTTGTACTCGCTTTGGCAGGAATGTTTTTCACGCAATGTACCACCGTCGAGCCCGAAAAGTCGGAAGAGGAAGCTCAGGACGATCAGACGTTTGAGGAACTTTCGACCGAGTCCGAGGCATCGGAAGGAGAGCAACAGGAGACGTCCTGGGAATCCGAATCGACCGCCGAACAGGACAAGAATCAAGCCCGGGATCAGGAGACGGTGGACACGTCGAAAGACGGGAACAAAACCGTGCATACGGTCAAGGAGGGAGAGAACCTGTGGAGTATTGCCCGTCAGCATTACGGGAGTGGAATGTATTGGCCCGCCATCGACGAGGCCAATAATCTGGACAATCCCGATCAGCTGGCCGCCGGACAGAAACTGGATATTCCGCGGTTGAGCGAGAAGCGGAAACAGGAGCTGAAGAAGCAGGCGTCTAATCGATCAACAGGAACCTTCGCTACGGAGGAATCCTCGGTCGATCAGGGCACGTACGTGACCCGGGAGGGGGATTCATTCTGGAAGATCGCCCAGCGGGTGTATGGAAACGGGGCGAAATGGACGGTCATCTGGAAAGCGAACAAATCGAAAGTGCCGGATCCGGATCAATTGAAAGCCGGAGTGAAATTACAGATTCCGTCCGATACGGATGGGGCGTCCGGCAAGGTGGAGAAAGGAAACAAGGGATCAGTTCAGAAAGGAAACTCAACTATCAATAGCAACAGCTCCACCGAGAATTGGAACGAGCAAGAAAACAAGGGATCGGTTCAAAAAGGGAACTCAACTCCCAAAAAAGGAAAATAAGGATTTTGTTTTGATGATCCGGCCACGCTCGTCATGGAGGATTTGCTGAAGACCCGGGCCGACTCTTCGCCTGCCAGAACAGCACTTATCGTTCCCGGGCAACTGGATCGTCCGGTTTCCTATTGCGACCTGAATTCCACGGTCGATACGCTTGCCGATCAACTGCGTTCTGCAGGGATTCGAAATGGGGACCGCGTCGGTGTGTACATGGAGAATTCGTATGCCGCGATCTCGCTGTATTTTGCCGTCATTCGTGCCGGAGCGGCGGTTTTTTTTCATGGTCAACTTCCGTTCAGGCCTTTTTTTCGTCAGCTTTCGGAGGTTGGCTGTTCCCTGATCGTCTGTGACGGGCCCTCCGCAGAACGGATTCTTTCCGGAGATTGTTCCCTGCCGGTGTATCAGGCGGAGGTTTCAGGAGGAGACGGGCCTGTGTCGATTTTTCATTCGTGCGGCCGGGAGGAGGTGCCTCATCCGGATCCGTCCTCTGAACCGGGACAACTACTGATGTTCACCTCGGGGACCACGGGACGGCCGAAACCCGTGGTCCTTTCGCAGAAGAACCTGGTGGCGTCCGCTCGCGCGAGTGCAAGCCGGCTCGGCCACCTGCCGACCGACGTCTGGTACGATCCCCTTCCCGTGTATCATATGGGGGGGCTGTCCCCTGTTATTCGATCGACCCTGTACGGGTCCACGGTACTGCTGTTGTCCGATCATCCCGAAGGTTGGCCGGTCGTTCTCGACACACACCGTGTAACGGTCCTTTCCCTCGTTCCGACGATGCTGTCCTTGGCGTTCGAGCGATCGAATGAGTGCCTGCCGGATCGGATACGATTTGCTTTGGTGGGGGGCGGACCGGTTTGCGAAGATCTTCTGGCCGAGGCACGAAGGCGGAGTCTGCCCGTGTGTACTACGTATGGTATGACCGAGACGGCATCCCAGATCGCAACGGCCAGCCCGGGGGAGGTGCGGGAGCATCCGGCCACCAGTGGTCGGCCTCTTCAGTCGGTGTCGGTTTCGATTGTGGACGGAGACGGACGGGAACTTCCGCGCGGGGAAACGGGTGAAATCGTCGTTTCCGGTCCCATGGTTACGGCGGGTTATTTCGAGGCGCCCGAGCGTAATCGTCACGTTTTTAACGAACGGGGTTTTCGGACCGGCGACTATGGATATCTCGACCATGCGAATCGGTTGTATATCGATCACGAGCGGTCCGGCCGTCTGGTGACCGGAGGGGAAACCGTGGATCCGAAGAAGATTGCGGATGTGCTTGAGTCGCATCCGGACGTAAAAGAGGCCGGAATTGTGGGATTGGAGGACGAGAAATGGGGAGATCAAGTTTCAGCGCTGGTGGTACTGCGGGAGTCGATGGAGGATCCTCTGCATAAATTGGACCTGTTTCTTGAAGAGCAACTTCTCCCATTTCAGCGACCAAAACGGATACAGGTCGTGGATCATCTTCCACGCACCCCGAAGGGGGTTCTGGATCGGTCTCGTGCACGCGAGATTCTGTCGGATGGGGGGGAAACCATTGACTCCGAAAATTGATTGAATTTGATTGATCAGGGGGTTTGAAATATAATTGAGGGTTGGAACAATATATTCCTCAGGACGAAAGACCGTATTTCCCAGCGTTGTGAAGTGGAGTGAATTCTTGAGTTCGGAATGGATCGGGCGTCAGGAAGTGTTCCCTGGGACGATTCTCCTTGCAGTTCTGTCCGGCAACAGGTGAGGTGCGAATTGTTTTTTTTGAACGGATTCCGGGGGTGAAACCGGTATGAGGAAACAGAAGAAGATTGGTCAGATCCTTATGGAGATGGGGAAAGTCGAGGAGAAGGAACTCAAGGAAGCCCTTGAGTTTCAGCAGGAGATGGAGGATCAGAAAAAAATCGGGGAGATTTTAATTGGGCGGGGGGAGATTTCGGAACGAGATCTTGCGGAAGCGCTCGGGCAGCAGTATGATATGCCGGTGGTCAATCTCAATTCCATGCAGGTTTCCGAGCAGGCCGTCGAGTCGGTGCCTGGTGATATAGCAACCGAGCATGATATTTTTCCGGTCAAGAAGCAGGATGGGGAACTGACCGTTGCAATGAGTGATCCGCTTGACTTCCAGACCCTCGACAATCTCCGGTTCATCCTCGACTGTGAAGTGCAGTGTGTTCTCACCACGGAAACGGAAGTCCAGGAAGGGATCCAGCGGTATTACGGAGGAAAAGAGGATGAAATTGATACGATGCTGGAAGAGCTGACCCAGGACAACGTGGAAGTCCGGGGGGATGATTCGGGGGAGCGAAAGGATGATCTTGAGGAAATTGAAGAAGAGGATGATTCCCCGGTTATTCGTCTTGTGACCCTTATCATTTCGGAGGCGGTCAAAGCCGGGGCGTCGGATATTCATGTTGAGCCGATGGAGAACAAGATTCGTGTTCGATACCGCGTGGACGGTATCTGTCGAGAGGTGGATTCTCCTCCAAAACGGCTCCAGGGTTCGATTCTGTCCCGGTTGAAGCTCATGGCCGGCATGGACATCGCCGAGAAACGGAAACCCCAGGACGGTCGTGTCAAGGTGTCGATGATGGGGAAAGACCTTGATCTTCGCGTTTCCGCGCTTCCGTCCACCCACGGGGAAAGTTTAGTCTTACGGATTCTGGATCGGGAAGAAGGTCTTAAGAGCCTGGAAAATCTCGGATTTCATCCGGATGATCAGAAGCGGTTTGATGATATCATCGAGCGCCCGAACGGTATCGTTCTCGTGACCGGGCCGACCGGATCCGGAAAGACGACCACGCTGTACGCGGCGTTGAAAAAACTGAATCGTCCGGACGTGAAAATTATTACGGCCGAGAATCCTGTCGAGTATGAGCTCCCGGGGATTAATCAGTCTCAGGTCAATCATGAAATCGGTCTGGACTTTCAGCGAATTCTTCGTGCGGTTCTGAGACAGTCTCCCAATATCATTCTCATCGGAGAGATCCGGGACCAGGAAACGGCTGAAATCGCCATACAGGCGGCTTTAACGGGACACCTCGTGTTCAGTACGCTTCACACCAACGACGCGCCGTCGGCCCTCACCCGACTTGTGGACATTGGCGTGAAACCGTTTCTTGTGTCGTCCTCCATTCAGGCGGTCATGGCACAGCGATTAATCCGCGTGCTCTGTCCTTCCTGCAAGGAACCCTACAAACCGGAGGACACCGAGCTGCGGGCGGTGGGGCTGTCGCGGGACGAACTCGAGGGGAAGACTGTGTATCAGGCCGTGGGATGCAGCGAATGTGATGGACGAGGGTTCAAGGGCCGCACGGCTGTGTTTGAGCTCATGGAGATGAACTCCACCATTCGGGAAATGACGTTTAATCAGGAAGGGACCCGAAAGATTACGGAGCAGGCCCGGATGAGTGGGATGACGACACTGCTGGAGGACGGGGTTCGCAAGGTCCTCGACGGTCAGTCCACGTTTCAGGAGATACTGCGGGTCGCCCAACGTCAGGATATTGTTTATTGATGGTGGTCGAAGTCGGGTGATCGGCACGGGGATTTCTTCATTTCACAATTCACGGGAGACGCTATATGGATACCACGCTCAATCAACTGCTGGACCTGGTTATTGAGAAAGGCGCATCGGATCTTCATCTTGCCGTGGGAGCGCCACCGATTGTTCGGTTACACGGCCGTCTTCGTCCCGTTACCTCCCTGGACGAGCTGACGCCGGAAGATACGGAGCAGTTCATGAAGGCCATCACCTCCGAGCGATGTCAGAATGAGTTACAGGAGGAAGGGTCGACCGATTTCGGATTTGCGTACAAGGAAAAAGCGCGGTTTCGTGTGGCCGTATTTCAGCAGAAGGGAAACATTGGCATCGTACTCCGGTTAATTCCGAATGAGCTGATGTCCTTCGAGGAAATCGGTTTATCCCCGGTCATCAAGTCTCATCTGCTGAAACCGAGGGGTCTGATACTGGTGACGGGACCGACCGGCTCCGGGAAGTCCACGACGCTTGCCACCTGCATTGATTTTATTAACAGAGAGGCGGATCGGCATATCATTACGGTCGAGGATCCGATCGAATTTTATCATGAACACAAACAGAGTATTATTACTCAACGAGAGGTGGGCGTGGACGTTCCAGGTTTTTCCGAAGCTTTGCGTAGAGGTCTTCGACAGGACCCGGATATCATGCTGGTCGGGGAGATGCGCGATACGGAAACGATCGAAGCGGCCGTAACGGCGGCCGAAACGGGTCACCTTGTGTTCGGGACGCTTCATACCACCGGAGCTGCGCGAACCATCAATCGAATCGTGGATGCCTTCCCTCAGGAACAACAATCACAGATTCGTACACAGCTGTCCGTCGCACTGGAAAGTGTTATCTCCCAGACCCTGATGCCTCGGGCAGATGAGGAAGGGCGGATCGCCGCCTTTGAAATTCTGTTTATGAACTCAGCCTGCCGACATCTGATCCGTCAGAACCAGACGCACAAAATCAAGTCCCAGATGCAGACGGGCCAAAAGGAAGGGATGCAGTTACTCGACGAAAACCTGTTTGAACTCTACGTGGACAAAAAGATTGATTACGATACGATGATGAGAAACGCACAGGATCCGTCGCAGCTGGAGGATAAGGTCATGGAATATTCACAGGATGCGGCAGCTCAGGAATAACCGTTTTTCCCCCGTCCCGGGATCAGACCACGATGTCATACGCAATTCTATCCGATATTCACGCCAACCTTGAAGCTCTACAGGCGGTGCTTGACGATCTGGAGTCATTTGACGTCGATCGGATCCTGTGTCTCGGAGATGTCATCGGCTATGGGCCGAATCCCTGTGAGACCCTGAAAATCTCGATGGACATATTCGAATTTGTGCTCAAGGGAAATCACGAGCATGCCGTCCTTTTTAATCCCGCCGGCTTCAATAAATCCGCCGCCGCTTCCACGAAATGGACGCGGGATCAGATCAATGACGCCGACACGGAGGCGGACCTGCGGACCCGCTTCTGGAATTTTCTGGGGGGAATGGACGAGATGGTTGAGGAGGAGGAGGTTCTTTATGTGCACGCGACGCCGGTAAGTCCGATTACTCAGTACCTGGTTCCTGAAGACGTTCACGATCACGAAAAAATAAAGAAGGTGTTTGACGAGATTGAACGGGTCTCATTCGGAGGACACACGCATATTCCCGGTGTGTTTGAGGAAGGTCGGGATGAGTTTCTGGATCCGAAAAGCATCGATCAGATGTACACCCTGAATGATCGGAAGGTTCATATCAATGTCGGATCCGTCGGCCAGCCCCGTGACGGAATTCGAGATTCCAGTTACGTCATCGTGGACGGAAACGACATTCATTTTCGCCGTGTTCCGTATGAGGTGAAGCTTACCGCCAAAAAAATTATGTCTATTGATCGTCTTTCAAACTCACTTGGAAGCCGCTTGCTCAGCGGAAAATAATTGAGAATGCATCAACTTCTTATAATCGAAGGGGAGGATCAGGGGTCTCTTTTTACCGTTCGGGACGGGGTTCGTGTCGGACGCACCGGGACCTGTGAAATTCAGCTTGCTCACAAAAAGGTATCCCGGATTCACGCCCAGTTTGAGGTCGAGGACGGTACGGTGATGATCCGGGATATGGAGAGTCGAAACGGCGTGTATGTGAACGGCGAGCAGGTGACGGAGACCTCTCTTTCATCCGGGGATGAGATCAAGATTGGCTCAACCGTCTTTCTGTTTGATCCGGGGTGTGAAGTTCGTGTTAATCGTGACGGGGAAACGCTGTACATCTTTGACGACGAGTTCGAGGATCACGGGATCCAGCTTCGTCCGGCCGGCGAGGGCAAGGATGATGAGAACGTCACGTCCGATCATGACCGGCTGAAAACCCTTTACCGGATCACGCGGGCACTGGTCGGATACGATGAGCAGAAAGAAATGTTGGAAGCACTTCTCCGTGAAACTGTCTCAGGACTCCGGGGAGACCGGGGTGCTGTACTTCTTCGGGATCGTCCGGAAACCCCTCCGTCCATGGCTGCTAGCTGGACCCGGGACGAGGTGGGAGAACAGATGAGCATGAGTCAGACGGTGATCGATGAAGTGCTGGAGAATCGTCATTCCATTCGTTGCCCGGACGCCAGCACCGACCCACGCTTTGAGTCCTCGGTGAGCCTGGAGGTTGAACAGGTCCAAACCTTTCTCGCAACACCGCTCCTCCGGGACGATGACCTTCTCGGGATGATTTACGTGGACTCGCTCGACGTCATGAGGGATTTCGAGGAACAGGACCTGAGTCTTCTCGAAAACGTGGCCGAACAGGCGAGTATCGCACTGGCCGATGTGCAGGCTTATCAGCAGACCCGGGAAGAGGTCAAGCGTCTTCGCAAGCGAGTTTCCGATCAGGTTACCATCGTTGGGGATTCTCCTGCGATCAATGAAGTCATGGAAACGGTTGAGAAAGTGGCGCCTTCCTCCAGCACGGTGCTTATTACCGGGGAAACGGGAACCGGAAAGGAACTCCTCGCTCGTGCCATTCATCACCGGAGCGCCCGGACGGACGGGCCTTTCACCGCGGTGGACTGTTCGACCATTTCCGAGAAACTGATTGAAAGTGAGCTGTTCGGACATGTCAAGGGGGCGTTCACGGGAGCCGAAGAGGATCGTGAGGGAAAGTTTGAGGCGGCCGACGGCGGGACACTGTTTCTTGATGAAATTGCGAACCTTGACCTGAAAACGCAGAAGAAACTTCTACGATTTATCGAGGAACGATCATTTACCCGGGTCGGTGACGTGAAGCTTATTGAGGTGGACGTCCGGATCATTGCTGCGACAAACCGGGACCTGACGGAATTAATCGACGAGGGCGCGTTTCGGGAAGACCTGTATTACCGTCTGAACGTCGTACCGATCGATCTCCCCCCCCTTCGTGAGCGACGGGAGGATATTCCGGCTCTCGTGGATTATTTTCTCGAACGACACGCCGAGCGAAATGCCGTGCAGAAACCGGAGATTGAGGACGATGTGGTGGAAGCCCTTCGAGAACGGGACTGGAAGGGAAATATCAGGGAGTTGAGAAACGTCGTTGAACGAATGCTGGTTCTCAACGAGGGAGATCAAATTACGTTTTCGGACCTTCCACAGGAAGGACGGCCCCCGGCCGCCGCATCCGATGAAAAGGTGGTTGTTGAAGGGGAAGGTTCCTTGAAGCAGTCCATCCGGGATCTGGAAGCCAAACGCATTCGGTCCGCTCTTGCCGAGACGGAGGGAAAAAAGGTCGACGCCGCGGAAAAACTGGATATTTCACGGCCGACGCTTGATAAAAA
Source organism: uncultured Planctomycetia bacterium (assembly GCA_964606115.1). GTDB lineage: Bacteria > Planctomycetota > MHYJ01 > CAYXQY01 > CAYXQY01 > CAYXQY01. Next base: position 15,587 of record CAZSFH010000019.1, read on the forward strand.
AATTGAGGAATACGACATCGAGCTGCCAGCCGATGACCATGGGGAGATCGAAAAAGACGAATGAGACGTCTTCAATGCCAGAAAACCCTCGCTTCGGGAATGTTGAGGAAGGAGAAACCAGCAGTTTCCCGAATTGTGCACCTCCAGAGAAATCTACATTAATTTGAGCCTGGAAGCCCCACGGCGGTCCCGGTTGAAAGGGAAGTGCATGACGTGAGCCCCGATGGGAGGGGAGAGGAAAACCGAGATCGCGCTTGAAATCTGCTGGATATTAATGATAAAATAAAGAAGTCATCATTTATCGATTTGCAACTCTGCAGTGTCGGGAGGAGGAGTGAAGATATCGCATTATTTCCTTCCTCGTTGAGGGGCGAGGAAACGACGGAGCCATCACTCCCCGCCCGTGCTTCAGTGAATGGCGCTTTTTACACATGTTTTTTGACAAACTGGAGGCACGTTATGCTAAGGCCCAGGGTGCTGGTTGTAGACCATCGTAGTGATCAATGGAAGCAGGCGAACGGGGTTATATCAAACCAGCCTTATGAGCTACAGGTTCTCGAAGACGGTCTCGATGCTTACATGGAACTTGGCGATTCCCAGGTCGAGACCGTGCTGATCCGGGAAGATCTTCCCGGTGTCCCCGGACGTGAACTTGCCCAATCGATTCTCGATAAACATCCCGAATCCAAAGTGGTCGTGTTTGGATGTAACGGAAAAACGTCGTCGACGTCGCTTCAAACACAGTGTCTCAATCGTTCTCCCTCCAATTCCCAGGAGGCCGCTCAGTTTCTTGAGGATGTCGTTTCCTCCACCACTCCGGTTTGATCGTGATTGAAGCCTTCAGGAAACACCGGTAAAACACCCATCCCTCTTCTCTGAATGATCATGTTCTCTCGGAGATTGCTGAAAAATCGCCCGCTTCGTCAGTTGAATGCAATCGGGGACTCCGTAGTGCACGGAAACATTCAGGCTAAGTCTTCACAAGGACGTCCGGCACGTTGTTGAGCAGCATTCGTGACCAGGTTTCGAATCGTTCCGGCGATTCACGATTCTTCTGTTCCAGCGCTGAAGCGTCCTGAAACTCCCCCTCCATTCGTTCGGTTTCCCGGATTGAAACGTTTCGTTTTTGCAGGTCAATACGGTAAGACAGTCCGAAATGCACGGAACCGACGTCATTCGAGTCGTCGTTGATCACCCCGATAAATTCTGATTGATAGGGCGTATCCAGATGTAATTCCTCCTCTAATTCTCGTTCAATGCCCGTTTTCAGAAGAGAGCCTTTTTCTTTTCGATCCACCGGATTGAGATGTCCGCCGAGTCCAATGCTCAGCAGCGAATGTAACCGATCTTCACTCTGTTCCTCGAGCCGTTCGACCCGGAGCAGCTGCTGGTCGTGGTGAATGACAAGATAAGGGATAATCTGTTTATAGGAGGAGTCCGATTCCGCTTTTTCACGTTCAAGAAAAAAACCGTTCGATCGGACGCGGTCCAGGTAGGTTCGTACTTCCTTCGATGATTCACCGGTCGCTGACAGATATCCCTGCGGGTAGCGAATGTCAAACAGGTCGCTTCGAGATATCACGTAAACAAATTCCATTGCTGAGCTGAATTGAAATTGAGTGAATACTGAAAAAAGATGACGTATGGAATCCGGATCGTTACGGGACGTTCACCGGTACGATGACGTTCGTTCCGGAACCAGTGCCAACGGCTCCGTTGCCGTCCTATCATGACCACGATTTAAATTCAACGATTCCACTTTCAGGAATAGAGGAACGTCGTGTCGAAGCGTATGTCCGTCGCAATATTCGGTATCGGAGGGGTCGGTTTTCTGCTCTTGCTGGTTTTTTATCAGCAGGCGCTGAAAACGGGGCTCCACTTAGAACCGCTGATCGAGCTTCGCCGGCGGATTGAGAAGAAATATCCCGTGAAGAACCTGAAAGCAACCCGCACTACATCGGATAATTCATCGTCGGCCGGGACGAAAAAGGACCGTTCATACTGGATCAGGATAGCGTTCACGCCCGCGAGCCGGAGGGGTTCACACCGGAAACTGGCAAAACAAATACTGACGTACACGCGGAATCATTACACCGGCGATCGTGGCAACCTTTCCGGGATTCGCGTTCAGGTGCGTTCACCGGAGCCGGAGGAAAACCGTGAGCTTTTCACGATGGAGGAACAGATCGGGCCGGAGGAGTTTGAGTCGGACCGTTGATGGGGAGGGGAGCTCAGTCGCTTTTGCTTCAGAAAAGATCGTCCAGCTGTTCACGTACGACCTCTTCGATTTTACGTGCGCTGGTTCGGTACTGTTTCAAATCTCCGCCAACCGGATCCGGAATACCGCCTTTCCCTTCGTTCAGGACCCGGATTCTCTGTTCTACTTCGGGCAGCCAGCTGGTCAGCGTCTGTTTGTGGCGAGGCGTCATCACGAGGATATGATCCGACTGCAACAGGATTGAAGGGGTTACGGGTTGTGAGTATTGCTCTCGGATGGACAGGTTGTACTCTTCCCGCATGACCCGGCGAGCGTTCCTCGAGGGCGGGGACCCGCCGTTCGCATTTGTTCCGGCCGATTCAATCCGAATTCCGTTCTCTCGCAGTTCCCCGAGGGACAGGTCGAATTTATCTTTCAGCATCTCACGGGCAAGAGCCGCGGCCATGGGGCTCCGACAGGTGTTTCCGGTGCAGACAAATAGTAATTGGGGGCCCTGTTCCTTCAGGATTTCATGCGAGGGAATCGCTCCCTCCCGAAGAATTTCATGATTTTCGTGATCGACTCGCACGACGGTGGAGGCAATTTCATGCTGAACCGGACCGCCATCCACGACGTAATCGATTTTACCTTCAAAAACGTCAAGCACTGACTCCGCGTCAAGGGACGGAGACTCGCCGCTGAGATTGGCTGATGGAGCGACCACGTCGACGTCGGACAGGCGAATAAGGTCAAGGGCAATTCGGTGATCGGGCATTCGTAACCCGACTGATCCACGCTCGGAATGGGGAACGACCAGGGTCAGCGGTCCCGGCCAGAAACGATCAGCAAGGCGGGACCCCATGGGGGGAGGCGAGGGACAGAAGCGCTGAAAATCATCAAGGTCAGCGATATGAATGGTCAATTTTTTGTCGCTGGGGCTGTTCCGTACATTGAGCAGCCGTTCGACGGCGTCTTTGTCCGCTTCATTTGCGCCGATACCGTAGACGGTTTCGGTCGGGAAACCGACCAGACCCCCCTCGCGTATTGCGGCGGCGGGTTCTTTGAGATCCCGTTCCTCATACGATTCGGGGTCCACTTTCACGACCCGGGTTTCATTTCCCTGAGTAGTTTCCGTATTCATGGAGGTAAAATTGCTGGAGTGGTTTCCGTACTTCCTGATCTTCGTCCCAATTCGACGTATATTCAGTGTACTCGATCGGAGGGATGAATTCAATTTTACAGGGATCAGGTTCAGGATCATAAAATGGTAACTGTTTCTTGATCCGATTCTGGGTTACAATACCCAGTCGAACGTGACAACACGGAAAATTCGCGATCTCAGCATTCGTGTCGTACGAACCGGACGCTGTATCAATCATAGGGTTGTGTCCGGGAAAATACCTGCAGCTGCTCCCCCGGTGCTCTGCAGGACGTGAATGTCCCGGCGGCATCCAATCCTTCCAGACGGACACCCGGATGAAGCGGATTTTTCGCGTTGTCACGTGAATCACTTTTCGTTCATTTTATTTGTTTGCAATCAGTCATGATACCGGACTACGAGCCAGTCGGTTTAAGTGATTTTGACGATCCGGACGTGCAGGAGGCTTTTCAGGACGCGATTGAAAAAGTGGACCGGGAGGCCGGAAAGGAATATCCGCTTATGATTGGCGGGGAGGAGATCTGGACGGACGATTATATTGAATCGGTGGATCCGGCCAACAAGGATCACGTCGTGGGACGGGTTTCGAAAGCCACGGAGGAACATGCGGAAAAAGCGATCGAAACGTCCTGGGAGGCGTTTGAGACCTGGAGGGACTATTCCGGTGAGGAACGGGCCCGTATTCTCTGGAAGGCCTGTGAGATCATGAAGGAACGGCGTCATGAGCTCTCGGCCACGATGATCGCGGAGGTGTCCAAGAACTGGCTCGAAGCGGATGCGGATACGGCTGAGGCAATCGATTTTCTGAATTTTTACGGCCACGAATCGGACCGGCTTTCCCAGCGACAGCCTCTGACGCGTCTGCCCGACCGGGACAATGAACTCTATTACATTCCGCTCGGTGCCGGATCCGTTATTTCTCCCTGGAACTTTCCCCTGGCGATTCTCTGTGGGATGACGTCCGCGTCCATCGCGGCCGGGAACACAACTGCCGTAAAACCGGCCAGTGATTCAGTTATTATCGCTTACAAATTTGCGGAGATCATGAAGGAAGCCGGTATGCCGGAGGGGGTCCTGAACTTCGTGCCGGGAGCCGGCTCCAGCGTGGGACGGACGCTTGTGGAACATCCCCGTACACGGTTTATCAACTTCACGGGCTCACGAGAAGTTGGTGTAAATATCAACAAAGAAGCGGCCAAGGTTCGGGAAGGTCAGATCTGGCTCAAGCGTGTTCTCGCGGAAATGGGTGGAAAGGATGCCGTGATCATCGATAACGATCTTTATGACCGACAGGAGGCGGTTGATGGAGTCGTTCGTTCCGCGTTCGGTTACCAGGGGCAGAAATGCAGCGCGGGATCAAGGGTGATCCTTCACGATGATCTGTACGAGGATGTTCTGGAATCCATCGTCGACCGGACGGAAGAGATATCCATGGGAGATCCGCGCAATCCCGAGAATTTTATGGGAGCGGTCATCAATCGGTCCCAGTTCGAGAAGATTTCACACTATATTGATATTGGCCGGGACGAAGCGGAATTGTTGACGGGGGGAGACACCGACGATGAGGAGGGATTCTTCATTGAGCCCACGATTTTTGCGGAAGCTGATCCGGATGATCGGATTTCGCAGGAGGAGATTTTCGGTCCGGTGCTGACGGTTCTCCGGGCGAAGGATTTCGATCACGCGCTGGAAATCGCCAACGGAACGGAATACGCCCTGACCGGTTCGGTGTTTTCTCGAAACCGAAAACACCTCGAGAAAGCCCGGGATCGATTTGAGGTGGGAAATCTCTACTTTAACCGGAAATGCACGGGGGCACTCGTGGACGTCGAGCCGTTCGGGGGGTTCCGAATGTCCGGTACCAACGCAAAAGCCGGAGGACGGGATTACCTCAAGCGGCTTTCTAAAGTGAAATCCGTTTCAGAGCGGCTTTAACGGTATACGGAACGGTTCTCGTTCGGGCGTTCGGAATCAGTTCACCCTTACTTAAGGTAAGATTCAACCATGCCGTCGGTCATTGTGCACGGGGGAGCCGGGACGGTCAAGGAGGACGTTCGTGAGCGTCGTCAGCCGTCCCTCGACGAGGCGGCTGAGGTCGCTATCGAACACCTCAAAAACGGTGAACCGGCTCTCAAAGCCGTCGAGGAGGCGGTGGTGGTCCTTGAGTCGGCTCCGTTGTTTAACGCCGGTACCGGTTCGGTTCTAACCATTGACGGACGGGTTGAAATGGATGCCGCTCTCATGGAAGGATCGGGTCGACTCGGCGCGGTCACCGAGTTGACGAACGTGGAACATCCGATTCGGGTCGGACGACTTGTGATGGAAAAAACGAATCATGTTCTTCTTGCGGGAAAAGGGCTGGCCTCATTTGTGGACGCGTTTGACATTCCGTCGTATGATCCGGTGACCGGGCGTCGAAGAAAACGCTGGGAGGACCTTCTCGAGAAGCTGAAGGAGGCCGGGTATGACGTGGGGCGAATTCCAGATCCCGAGGTCTGGGGACACTGCAAGTCGATCATTGAGCGATATCGGGCGGAGCTTGGGAACGACACCACGGAAACGGTTGGTGCCGTGGCCATGGACCGGG